>JAJDGF010000074.1 GCA_030265545.1 Eubacteriales bacterium OttesenSCG-928-N13 | reverse complement strand
GCAGCCGCACCTCGCCTTTTTGGGGCGGCTCAAAGGTGCGGTCGCCATAGCAGCGCACGTCCTCAAACCCCGCTCGATGCAGTGCATCGATCAGCGAATCCATCTCATGCACACGCTGGGTCTGCTGCTCATCAAAGCGAACATACAGCCCGTCCTTTTGCCGCAGGAAGAAGCACAGATCCATCTGCACCGTCTGGCGCACCTCGTCATATTGGTTGTGCCAAAGGTAGGTCAGATCGGGCAGATCCTCGCCAAAAAAGCGTGCCTGCGCCTGCGCCCTCAATTTTTCCGCAGAGGACACATCAAACGCCAACACGCCACCCGGCTTCAGATTGCGCCAAGCCGCCCCAAAGAAGCGGCTGAGATCTTCATCATCCAGCAGATAGTTCACGCCATCGCAGGCGCACACGATCGCATCCACCGGCCGATGCAGCGAAAGCTCGCGCATGTCCTGGCGCACGAATGGCAGCATCATGCCCCGCGCACGCGCCTTGTGTTGCGCCTGGCGCAGCATCTCCTCGGATGCATCCACCCCGGTCACCACGATGCCCCTGCCCGCAAATTCCAAGCTCATCGAGCCGGTGCCACACGCGCAATCGCACAACGCATCGGGGCGGCAATCGACACGCTCAAGCAGCGCGAGATAGTATTCAGCCCATTTCGGATACTGAAAATCCCCCATCAGGCGATCATACACCTCGGCAAATTCTGCGTACATGCGCACCCTCTATCCCGAAGCGGCACAGATGCAAAAGGTCCCTAGTGCAGCCGCACCTTGGCCCCCACCAGCCCGGTTTCCCGCGCGGTCAACCCGCTCCAGCCCACTTCCAGCAATTTCTCCAACAGCCCCAGCTCGGCAGCCGCTTCGTATTTCAGTCTCTCCTGGCGCGTCATCGGCTTGTAGTCAATGCGTGTCATCCAATCGTCACTCCCCCGCAGATCAGCATTTCAATGCTAGTATGCGCGGGGGGCGCCAATCGCATGCCTACCCGACAGGATTCGGGTCGTCGATGTCGTCCACGTTGTCGTCATCATCCAGCGAAGGATCACGCAGGCCCATATTCACAGGCGCGCCCTCAATGTTCGGGTTGAGATAGCGGTCAAAGGTGCTGTTCGCATAGGACGCGTACACCAGCCCCGTCAGCGCAAAGCCTATGATCAGATAGACCAGCACCGCGCCGCCCAGCACATAATCATTGCCCAGAAACAACGCCAGCAGCGGGATCACCAAGGAACCAACAAAGATCAAAAGCGACATCGGCAGCCGCGCGATCACCATGATGGCGCAGTTTTTGAGCAGCTGCATGTATTTCATATCGTAGGTGACCATCATCGTATAGATCAGCATGTTCATCATCCACCAGAAGAGCACCAGCATCAGCACCATCATCTGGGGAATCACCATGACCACGTTGGTGGTGGCCATGAACCCATAGAATATCCAGCCCACATAGCCCACAAACAGCAGCACGCCACCGATCAGCCCGGTGATCAGTCCGTATTTCCAGTTCTCCTTGATCTTCTCCTTAAAATCGCTCATCACAAACGAATGCTGATCGCGCGCCCAGTTGCGCAGCACATACATCATGCCCGGCGCGCCGATGCCCGCAATCCCCAGGAAGGGGATCATGATCGGCAGATACATCATCATCACGCTATCCCCTGGCGTGCCATTCATCAGCACCATGAAGCTAAGTACCGTCCACACGATCGCGGGCAGGCAAAACAGCAGATACATCAGGTTCACACCCATCAGCCCGCTAAAATGCACGCGGAGCATCTCCAAGAACAGGTTGATGCGTGTGCTCGGCAGCTGATCGGGCGTGTAGTCGGCCTTCCCGGCCTTGCCATAGTAAAAATTGTTGACAAATCCCGACATGGTTTTCCTCCTCGCAATGAAGCAGCATATTGATTATCATACCACAAATGCACGCGATTGAAAAGACGCGAACATTAAGAATCTACATGGTTGCCATATCAAAATCACAATCCGCGCGCTGCGCCCTTGTCAACAGTCTGTCTGGAGAGGTACGCCCCTCCAGGTCTCCCAAGGACGCACTTATTCATAAATAATATGATCCGCCCGAACTGGACGGATCATGCATGGATTGATGCTTGTTATTGACCGACGGTTGCCGCCACGGGTACGGGCGTTTCGGATGCCTCGTGTTCGGCCACCTGCTGATACAGGTCACCGCCGCACGCGCTGCATCCCTGATTCTCCGCGTCCAGCATCGCATCGCTGAGCGCGATCAACGAGAACTTCTCGGTCATCTTTTCGCACTCATCGGTGACATGGAACAAATGATCATCGCCCATCCAGACCACGCGGCTTTGCTCAAGCAGCGCCGAATCGTACGGCGTGCAGCCATTGCAGCGCTTGAGACCCTTGTCCACGGCTTCCTGCAGTGTGTGCGGTTTGGCGCCGCGCATGCTGCCGCAATTGGGGCCGCTGTGGTAATACTTGCCATTGCTGGTGTAGTACACGATGGCCTCTCCCGCCGGCTTCAGCGGAGGAAGCACGATCGGCGTGGGCACCGAGTCCGGATCCAGCGAGGGTTGCACCACCGATTCCAAATTGGTTGGTGTGCCCGGTGACAGCGCCTCGTTTTCTAGGGCATCGATCGCCGCTACCGTGGCAGCAGGCGTGGGTGTTGGCGTAGGCGTGGGCGTGACAATGACCTCCGGCACGGCGCATACCTCGCAGGGCATCATGCCGCGCTGTACTGCCTCGCTGATGGTGAGCGATACCTTATCGCCTGTGCGCAGCTGCGCGCAGGTATTGCTGAGATGATAGGTGGCGTCCCCCTCCACATACCAGGCTGTGAGCGCTGTCGGGGAAGGCGTGAGGGTCGGCGTTGGGGCGACTGCGGGTGCGATGGTGGGCGCCTCGGTCGGCACCGGCTCTTCTGTTGGCACCGGGGTGGGCGCGAGCTTCGCCATATAGAGCAGTTCCTGCGCCTGATGCACCAGCATGTTCTTGCCATGGGTGGCGGTCGTGGTCACGTTGCTGCCAAAGTGCTGCACATTCTCCACCATGACGGGCACGACGCTCGCCAGCCCCTTTTGCGCAGCCTGCACGGAATGCCCAGCGGCATCCTGCATGTTCTTCAAAACACGCTCGGGTGTGACATCAAGCCGCTCCCAGGATTCACGCATGTTGGTGCCCGCATTGGTCACCACCTCGCGCGCCTGTTTCTGCACGCCAGCAACCCGCTCATCGGTGATCGGCACGGTGAGCGCAAACGACGCAACCAGCACAAACACCATCGCGAACGCGACCGTGATCACCATCTTGGTCACGCCCGTCCAGGGGATCTTGCGCACCCAAAGCATGATGAGTCCGATCGGGAACAGCGCGATCAGCAGCAAAAACGTGAACACCGTATAGGGGATGTCCAGCTTCCTCCTGCGCCGATGGCGACGCTTCTGCGGCGGCTTGGGCGCCTGCCCATCCGGACGGCGCTCCGATCTGATCATATAATCGCGTTCCCCGCCGCGCGCAAACAGCAGCACGCCGCCGGGCGCAGATGGTACGTGTAAGGTTGCCTGCATCGCACACACCCCTTTATATATTAGCAATAGTCGCTCATAGTATATCAGAAACCGCCCCAATATTCAACTTGTTTTGCCCATGCGCGATATGGAATCATCCTCCAGCACGCGGATCAGAATTGATTTCTGGGGTCTTTGCTCTTGCGCTTTGTGTCGGTATCATCCAAAAACTCGATCTCCATCTGCTCAAAATCCACATCCTCAATGAAATGCTCGGGCAAAAATGCGGTGCGCCCATACTGCTTCCATTCGTTTTCATGCTTGTTGAGCCAGATCGGCATGGGAAGATCCATGTCCTTGGCCAATTCGCGCAGCGACGCGTCCTTATCCTCCCAGACGCAGGGCGCCGTCTGCTGGCGATCGATTCGGTGCCGTTTGATGATCTTCAGCCAAAGTCTGCTCATGTTCCGCCTCCCAGTTTCCGTAGAAAATGCGCGTTTGGCGCAATTTTACTTCAATATTACCTGTGCATTATAACACGGTTTATGATAAAATGTACAGCATAACAAGCATGCATAAGGAGTGTCATCAATATGAAGCGTGTCAAAGTGGGTCTTGTTGGCTGTGGCAACATCAGCGGCATCTATCTGACCAATCTCACCAACATGTTCAAGGACACGGTGGAGCTCGTCGCGGTGTGCGATATCATCAAGGAGCGCGCCGATCAAGCGAAGGAAGAATACGGCATCCCAAAGGCATATTATACCGATGCGGACATCATGGCGGACGATGAAATCGAGCTGATCGTGAACATCACGCCCCCGGCCGAGCACAAAACGGTGAACATGCTGGCCATGCAAGCGGGCAAACATGCCTACTGCGAGAAGCCGCTGGCGATCAACCGCGCCGATGGCGAGGAGCAGATCGCCTATGCCAGGGCGCACAATCTGCTGCTGGGCGGCGCGCCCGATACGTTCCTGGGCGGCGGGCTTCAGACCTGCCGCAAGCTGATCGATGAGGGCTGGATCGGCGACCTGGTGCTGGTCACAGCCACCATGCTGGGGCACGGCCCGGAATCCTGGCATCCGGATCCGGAGTTCTTCTATAAAAAGGGTGCAGGCCCGATGTTTGATATGGGACCCTACTATCTCACCGCGCTGACCAATTTGATGGGTTCGGTGGACAGCGTGATGGGCTCGGCGGTGATCAGCTTCCCCGAGCGCCGCATCACATCCGAGAAGCATTACGGCGAGATCATCGAGGTGGAGGTCCCCACCCGCATCGTGGGCACGTTGAACTTCAAGAGCGGCGCGACGGGCGTATTGATCACCAGCTTTGATATCTGGTCGGACTACAGCCAGACGCCCATCACGATCTATGGCTCCAAGGGCTCGCTGCGCGTGCCCGATCCGAACTGCTTCGGCGGCCCGATCCAGCTGCTGCGCGCAGGCAGCCAGGAATGGGAGAATGTGCCCGTGGTCTACGATTATCAGGACAACAGCCGCGGACTGGGCGTGAGCGATCTGTGCGTGGCGCTGCGCGAGGGCAGAAAGCCGCGCGGCAATTGCGATCAGACGTTCCATGTGCTGGATCTGATGTGTGCATTCCACGAAGCATCCGATCAGGGCAAGCAGGTCAAGCTGAATTCCGGCTTCGATCGCCAGCCGCTCAGAGCGCTGTAAAACCTGGCAAACCGAATTAATCCATACGAATATGTTTCAAGCGTCCTTGCCGCGTTGATATATCTATCATGACGGCGAGGACGCATTATTTATAAAGCAGGAGGATACATCAATGAAATGGATTTGCAAGGTATGCGGCTACGTGCACGAAGGCGATCAACCGCCCGAGGAATGTCCGGTGTGCGGCGTGGGTCCGGAAGAATTCGAGCAGGAAGCATCTGACGAAGAGGCGCTGTAAGGAGGAACCAACATGAAATGGATCTGCACAATTTGTGGGTATGTACACGAAGGCGAGCAACCCCCCGAGGAATGTCCGGTGTGCAAGGCGCCCGCCAACAAGTTTAAGCCCTACGAGAGGGAAGAATGAATCTGTCATTTTAGGGCGTGTATCAAAAAGGGAGGAAATGCAGGATGCAAGAGAAATTCGTCGGTTCAAGGCGCTTTCCCGCAGGAATACCGACGGTATTTCAAGGGAAAGCAACGCCGAAATGGCGGATTTGACGCAGCATACTGCATCTTTCGACTTTTGAAACACGCCCAAGCAAACATAGGAGGAAAATCGATATGAAATGGGTCTGTTCAATCTGTGGATATGTACACGAAGGGGATCAGCCGCCAGAGCATTGCCCGGTCTGCAAGGCGCCGGCATCCAAGTTCAACCAGATGTCTCAGGATCGCACCTGGGCGGCAGAGCATCAGGTGGGAATCGGCAAGGGGCTGGATGAGCGCGTCGTAGAAGGGCTGCGCATGAATTTTCAGGGCGAGTGTTCCGAGGTGGGCATGTATCTGGCGATGAGCCGCGTGGCTGACCGCGAGGGTCTGCCCGAGGTGGCCGAGGCCTACAAGCGCATCGCCTTTGAGGAAGCCGAGCACGCCGCGAAGTTCGCCGAACTGCTGGGCGAGGTGGTGTCCGATTCCACCAAGACCAATCTCTCCCTGCGCGTGGATGCCGAATTTGGCGCCACACAGGGCAAGGTGGATCTGGCAACGTTGGCCAAGGAGCTGGGCTATGATGCCATCCATGACACCGTGCATGAAATGGCGCGCGACGAAGCCCGCCATGGCAAGGCATTTGAAGGCCTGCTGAAGCGTTACTTCTAATTCAATCCATCATCCAGATTGTGCGGAGCGCCCCTCCGCGCAATCAAACACCCGGCCAGATTGCATCCCCCGAAACGGGCGTGATGCGGATGGCCGGGTGATTTTTGTATGATCATGGGATGCTATGGGGCGAGCGGGTCGGTCATCAGTTCCTTGCGGTAGACCGTCAGCATGAACGTGATAAAGCAGGCGCTCGAGCCCACCACGTCCGAGACCACCTCTGCCCAGAAGATGCCATTCACCCCGATGAATCGGGGCAAGATCAGCGTCAGCGGCACCACGATGAACGCCTTGCGCAACAGCGAGAAGAAGATCGCCTGGCGCGATTTCCCCAGCGCCACGAAGCTCTGCTGCCCGGCCATCTGCATGAACAGGAATGAGAACCCGCAAAAATAGATCCGCACCGCCGGGATGGTCAGCGCGATCAGCGCCTCATCGGTGGTGAACAGCCGCACCAGCGCGCCCGGGAACAGCAAGATCAGCGCGCTACAGATGACCGCGAAAATGAAGCAGACCAGCGTGGTGAACTTGATGCATTCGCGCACCCGCGCGTAGAGCTTCGCGCCATAGTTATAGCCCACCACCGGCATGAAGCCCTGCACAAAGCCGTTCAACAGCAGCATGGAGATCTGGCGGATGGAGCTGATGATGCCCATTACGGCCACATACATGCCCGTACTGTCGAACCCGGCTGCCACCCGATTGCACACGATCTGCACTGCGCATTCGGTGCAGCGCATCGTGAAATTGGACAGCCCCAGCATCACCGTGCGCCGTAGGATCGGGCCATTGATCCGAAGGTTCTCTCGTTTGATCCGAAGGATCGCTCGATCGCTGCACAAAAACAGCAAGATCCATATGCTCGAAACCGCCTGAGAGATGACCGTGGCCAGCGCCGCACCGCGCACGCCCATGCCAAACGTGAAGATAAGCAGCGGATCAAGCGCCACATTCAGCACCGCGCCAATCGCCACCGAAGCCATGCCCACGCGCGTGAACCCCTGCGCGTTGATGAACGGGTTCAACCCCAGCGTGACCATCACAAACATCGTGCCCATCAAATAGATGCCCAGATAGTCCTCGGCATACGAAATCGTGTGCGTGTTCGCGCCGAACAGATAGAGCAGAGGCCCCTTCAAAAGCAGTCCCGCGATCGTCAGCACCACGCCCGAGATCATCAGCATCACAAAGGAATTGCCCAGCACGCGCTCGGCATAATCATTCCTGCCCTCGCCGCGCGAGATGGACGTGAGCGGTGCACCGCCCATGCCAAATAGCAGCGCAAACGCGGACACGATGATGATGATCGGGAACGCCAGCGTCACCCCGGACATCGCCAATCCGCCCACGCCCTCAATGCGCCCGATGAACATGCGATCCACCGTGTTATACAGCGCGTTGACCAGCTGCGCCATGATCATTGGCATCGCAAGCCGCGTGATCAGCGCCTTTACGTTGCCCTTGGAATAATCATTTCTGTTCATCTGTCAGCCCAGCCACTTCCGATGCCCGCGCACCCAGTTGGTTGCGCAACGCGTCCTGATCGGGCGTGCCGGACATCAGCACGTCGGCCTGTCCCACGAGGGAAACCTCCTTGAGCGCCGCCGGGATCAGCACGGTCTGCATCATGCCAAGCTGCATCCGCTGCCCATCGCCCCAGCACAATTCGCAGGGCGTGAGCGGCGTCACAAACAGCATCTGCCCGCTGGGCAGCGGCATGGTGCCGTCCACCGCCAGCCGCCACAACGCAAAGTGTGCATCCGCGATATAGATCGTCATCTCGCCGCCCTCGGTGGGCAGCTGGACGCCCTGCAGTTTGTCCAGCCTCAAATCCGGATCGGTCACATCCAATGCCTGCTCCATGTGCAGCTGGCGCGGCTGCCCATCCAGCCCCACGCGTCCCCAATCCCAGAAGCGATAGGTCACGTCACTCGATTGCTGGATCTCATAGATCTGGATGCCGTCCCCCAGCGCATGCACCATGCCGTGCGGGATATACAGCACATCGCCCGCCTGCACAGGCACATACCGAAGCGCGCTCTCCAGCTGCCCATCCGCCACCGCCTTGGCCAGCTGTTCACGCGTGGCGTTCACGCCGTACACCAGCCGCGCATCCTTGGGCGCATTCAGGAGCACCCATGCCTCGGTCTTGCCAAGCTTGCCATTTTCATGCGCGCCAGCGTAATCATCGCCCGGATGCACCTGCAAGGACAGCTGCTCCCTCGCATCAATCAATTTCAGCAGCAGCGGAAATGCGCCCTTCATCGGGCCTGTGAGCCCATCCCCCCACTGCGCGATCGCATCGATCAGGCTCATCCCGCTCAGCGCGCCATTCATCACCGTGGATGCCATGCCGGGCAGCGCCGAAACCTCCAGGCTCTCTCCCGTGCGATCGTCCGGGATGCGGCGCTGATACAGATCCCGCAGCTCGCTCCCGCCCCAAGGGGTCTGGTTTCCGTGGCGATAATGGGGATTCATCAAAAGGGGATACAATTGCATGGCGGCACACTCGCTTTCCTCTTGCGCAGGCGGCGCAGGATCGGTTACAATAGGTGAATTGGAACATGTATGAATCAATTGTACGAACATCGCGGAATGCTGTCAAGGCGATTCATATGATAAATGGCCAAAAATGGATCAGAAGGGGGGCGAACCCATGAAGCGGCAGAACATCAACGTGCGTTCGCTCGCCGAGTTTTCGATGGAATCAGGCGACCTGCGCGCCGCGATGATGATGCTCGATCGCATGCAGGATGGAATGCATGGCCACAAGATGCTGCAGGGTGGCTATCCGGCGGGCTATAAATCCGAGGTGTCGGTGTCGCTCGATGTGGAAGTGGACGGCGTGCCGCTTCGGGTCGTCGGGCGGATCGATGGGCTGAACCTGGGCGGCGAGCCGCCCCTGATTGATGAGATCAAGACCACCCAGCGCGATCCATCCATGATCGGGGAGATGGATTTCCCGGTGCATTGGGCGCAGGCGGAGATATACGCGCACATCGTGTGCGTGCAGCACCAGCTGCCTCGCGCGATCGTGCGGCTGAGCTATTATAACCTGAACGGCAGCTGCCAGATGTTTGAGCATGAGCACACCGCCAAAGAATTGCGCGAGATATTCCTCGGCTACGCCCGCCCCTATGCCGAATGGCTCAAGGCGCTCGCCGAATGGCAGGGCATCAGCCTGCCCACACAAAGCGCGCTGGCGTTCCCGTTTGCGCAATACAGAGAGGGGCAGCGCGACATGGCCGCCAACGCCTATGTGGCCATCCGTGAGAAAAAGAACCTGCTGGTACAGGCGCCGACCGGCATCGGCAAGACGGCGGGCGCTCTGTTCCCAGCCATCAAGGCGCTGGGCGAGGGGCAGACCTCCCGCATCTTTTATCTGACCGCGCGCACCACCACCCGCGCCGTCGCCGAGCAGACCATCGAGCGCATGCGGCAGGAGGGGCTGCGCATTCGCTCCCTCACGCTGACCGCGAAGGAGAAGATGTGCCTATATCCGGGGGAGCGCTGCTCGCCCGACTTGTGCGAGCGCGCACGGGGCTACTTTGACAAGCGCCGTGCCGCCATCATGGAGGCCCTTGGAATCGAACGGCTGACGCGGGACGCAATCGAGCAGCTGGCCGAGCGCCATGAGGTCTGCCCGTTTGAGCTGTCGCTGGATCTGAGCGAAATTTCTGATGTGGTGATCGGGGACTATAACCATGCATTTGACCCCAGGGTGAAGCTCAAGCGCTTCTTTCTGGACAAGGGCGATTATTGCCTGCTGATCGATGAGGCGCACAACCTGATCGACCGCTCGCGCGAGATGCTGTCATCCTCGATCGATCAACGCATGTTCTCCGCGCTTCGACGGGATCTGGGCAGGCTGCTTGGCAAGCGGCATCCGCTGTATGCATGCCTGACGGAGCTGATCGATGCATTCAACGCGCTGCGCGAGCAATATGACCAGCCCACGATGGAGCAGGAGCCGCCGATCTCGCTCACCGAACCGCTGAAGCAGTTCGCCGCGGACGTTGCCCCGATGGTCGAGGGCGGTTCGCCCGCGCTGGTGGATGCCTATTTCGCGGCGCTCGGGTATCTGCGCGCGTGCGAGATGTTTGATGGCTCCTATCGCACATTGATCGAGCCGAGCGAGAAG
>JAJDGF010000073.1 GCA_030265545.1 Eubacteriales bacterium OttesenSCG-928-N13 | reverse complement strand
GTGTACCCGTCTGAATACTGCCCGGCGAACTCCCAATTTGGATGCTCAGCGATGAGCTAATTCGGCGCATGGAAGGCTCTCGGAGATCGATTTCATCTAGGCTTTCCTCCAGCACTGAGCCCTTAAGGAAATTCTCACGGACCCCGGAATATTTCGGAATCTCATATTCAAGCACCTTGCCGCCGAATAAGTTAAGCTGCAGCCGCCCTTCGGGCAGCAGAACCGCCCGCTCGATCAGCGTTCGCCAAGCATCGCCGTCAAAGGGGATGTCCAAGGGAGACCGTGAAGTGAATTTTGACAAAAATTGCTCCGCTGCAAGCAGCTTCTTTTTCCCGACTGTTGATGCGATCAGTTTGTGGCAGATCCCGAGTAAATCGGATCGCTCCGCCAACAGATCCAGCATTGCACGTTGAAACAAAAAGGCGGCCACCTCCTCGTACAAGTGCGGCATGCGGCAGTTTCGTTGCCGCCCGTAGGTTTGCAAACATCGCCAGACGACATGCTTATATTTGTTAGGCTGACGGTAGTTCCCGATAATACGACGCCCGAACTTCTCTCCGCAGTTGCCGCAGTAAACTGTGTTGCTGAGAAAGCCCCGAGATGGATTCGTGCAGTTCGACGCGGCGATCATCGACAGGCGTCTTTGTGTTTCCGCATATACAGCAGGGTTGATAATCGGTGGATGGCCGCCTTCGACCAGATATTGAGGCAGTTCACCTTTATTGATCGCACGCTTCTTTGTGATGAAATCCACGGTATAGCCCTTTTGCAACAGCGCGTCTCCCTTGTACTTCTCGTTCCGCAAGATAGAGTTTACCGTGCTTCCTGTCCATTTTGATTTCCCGGATGGGGTTAGAATGTCGTCGGCCGTGAGACGCTCCGCAATGCCTGCAATTGGATACTGCTGCAGAAACATTCGAAAGATGCGCCGCACGATAACCCTCCGCGGCGGAAGGCCGCTACGACTACATCCCCGCCGACAGCAGCGCCGGTGTCGTCGTGTACGAAGGCAAATGGGCGTATTCCCACCACGCCACCGACCCCGCCTGCGGAAGGCTCCTCAACGCCTTTGACCTCGTCCGGATCCACAAGTTCACCGACCTCGATTGAAAAGCTCGTTTCTTCCGGCTTTGCCGAGCGCAAGGGCAAAAGCCTTATTCCCACGCAGGACGGTATCAACCTGATTACCGTTTTGCCGGAGGCGCTTACTTCGCCGCTTCTAACCGCCGAATGGGAGCAGCGGCTTTCAGAAATCGCAAACGGCGCCGCTGACCCAGATGCCTTTATGCAGGATATTGAAAGTATGGCAAAGGGTTTGTGCGTCAAGTATTATCGCGCTGACGAGAATGTTCAAAAGCTGTTCGCTCCCCAAAAGGAGCCGGTTGGCATCTGTCCCCGCTGCGGAGAACAGGTGTATGAGGGCAAGAAGAACTTTTACTGCGGAAACCGCGGCTGCGGTTTTGTCCTCTGGAAAAATGACCGCTTCTGGCTCTCCCGTAAAAAGGAACTGACAAAAAAGATGGCCGTCGAACTTCTGAAAAAGGGCCGTGTGAAAGTCAAGGGGATGTACTCCGAGAAAAAGGACTCCACCTATGACGCCACGGTGATTTTGGATGACACAGGCGGCAAGTACGTTAATTTCAAGCTGGAGTTTGAACGTAGAAAGGAGCAGGCGCATGACAGATAGCAATAACTCCGAATATATCTTCAAGGCGTATGTGGTAAATATGCAGGCATACGATGCAGGAGAGCGTGATGTCGGGGCATGGTTGCACTTTCCGGCAAAAGAGGAAGATATACAAGCCCTGCTCGATGAAATCGGGTTGCCGCCCGACGCAACGCCGGATATGTACTTCATGGATGATTATGTCTGCAATATTGAGGGCATGAGGCCGCTGCTCCCCATGTACGGCGATATTGATGACCTCGCAGCTCTTGCGCAGAAGATTCACAATCTACCTCCCCATGAGCGCGATAAACTGGATGCGGTGCAGTCCTCGCCTCTGCGATTTACAGACTTGGAGCAATTCCATTCATACCCGTGGAACACGGATTACTTTACTTTGGATGCTGAAATAAAGGACGACGCGGCTCTTGGGTGGAGCTGGCTGCATCAGCAGGGTCTAACCGAAATTCCCGAAAGCTGCCAGGGTGCAATCGACCCTGTTCCCTTTGGCCGCCATGTGCGGGAAATGGAGCAGGGCTTTTTTACGGATAAGGGATATATCATGTGTTCCGGCGACGAGTGGCAATATATGCAGCCTTCTCAAAAGCCGGAGCATGAGGAAAAACCATCCCTCAAAGCAAAATTGGAGCAAAGCAAAAAAGAATGTGCTGCTCGTGAGCCGAAGCCGAATAAGCCGGTGGAGCGCGGGCCGGAACTGTAAGGAGGTGCTTTGATGTATAACTACGACCATGATTGCCCTTTTGAAGCCTACATTACCAATCTCGGCAAATACAATGAGGGCGCCCTTGTGGGCGAATGGGTGAAGTTTCCCACGACCTATGAGAATATGCGGGAGGTTTTTCAGCGTATCAGGATTGACGGTATTCGCTATGAAGAATGGTTCATTACCGATTATGATTGTTATGTGGATGGCCTCCATGCCATTCTTGGCGAGTACGAAAGCATTGACGAGCTCAACTATCTTGCCGCAAGTATCGAGGCTATGGACAAGGACGACTTTGCCCGGTTCGAGGCGGCCATTGGCGTAAGCGATTACTCCAACAGCGTAAAAGACCTTATCAATCTGACGGAAAACCTGGGAAAATACGATATTTACCCGGACGTTCACGACCACGACGACCTGGGGCGGATGTATATTGAGGAATACGGCGCTATGGAGGTTCCCGACCATCTGAAAAACTATATCGACTACGAGGCATATGGGCGGGATGTTGCCCTGGATGAAATCGGGCACTTCACCGATCAGGGCTATGTTCGTGATACCGGGGACAGCTTCATGGAGCATTACGACGGGAACCGTGAGAATATCCCGGAGGAATATCGTGTTATGTCGGCGCCGGAGCTCTCGGAAGATGAAAAGCTGGATATGGCGACAGACCTTGCTTTCGACCTTGACGAGTTTTTCCGGCAGAAAGACCCGCAGTATGCGGCAGCCCACCCGGACGCCCACGCGGGCAAGGAACTGATTGCGGATTTGCTCCTGGAGGGCAAGACAGCCGCCATCAAGGACAGGCTGGCGGAAATGGCACAGTTGCCGGATGATGAACTTGTTTCCCGTATAGGCAGCTATGAGCAGGCCACGGGATATCATATCATGGGGAAGAGAATAAAGAACTTGGAGGCTTGGATGCTGACCTTCATTTTCAATGTCAACAAGATAGCGGGAGCTAATTCCTATCATAGGGCTCCGGCAGACCGTCGGAGGGGTGAGATTCCCGTGGAGCTGCGCCAGCGGCCATCCGGTTATGTCTTGATTATTTGAGTACAAAAACCATGCGGCAGGGCTTTTTTGTGCTGCCGTATTCTTTTGCACTCAAACAGATTTTTATTATGAGAGGGGGCCCTGCCATGAATACGGGTGCAATAACGCAGAGAGACGCTTATAGGCTGATGCTCCGTGATTATCCTGATGTAATGAACATTCACCAAATGAGCGAGTTGTTAGGTGTCAGCACGAAAACCGGGTACAGGCTTCTCCAGGATGGAGAGATAGTTTGCATGAAAATTGGGCGGTCATATCGTATCCCTAAAGCCCATGTGCTTACTTACTTAAAAATAGGCAGTCATTCGAACCTTTAGGCGTTGCCTTATCCGAAAGGACGCGGTACAATTTTAGTATCGGCGGTAGGTGAATGATTGCTGCTACGTAAAAGGAGGCACTTATGGTAGCAGGACATCTACAAGAAAAACGTGGTTATTACCACATTGTACTAACATATCTGGACGCCAGTGGCAAACGCTGCTGGAAATGGATTACGACAGGACTTCCCGTGAAAGGGAATAAAAAAAAGGCAGAGGCGCTTTTGATGGAGGCGCGGCGTGATTTCGTACCGGGACTTGATAAACAGCTCAACAAGGATATATTGTTTGCCGACTTTCTGGAGGAATGGCTTGAAATTGTGAAACCCACAATACAGCTTAGCACCTTTTCATCGTATAGCAATATGACAAAGGGCGTTGTGGGGCCATACTTCCGCAGTACAAAGGCGACGTTATCCGGCTTGCAACCTTGGGATATTCAGAGTTTCTATACCAAAGAGCTGAAACGGGTCAAGGCGAACACGGTCATCCATTACCATGCCATCATCCGCAAGTCGCTCAAGTACGCTATGAAAATAGACTTAATTCTGACGAACCCTGCGGATAAGGTGGAGCGCCCAAAGGTTGACCGTTTTGTTGGCAGCTTTTACGACAGCGAGGAAATAGGAGAGCTGTTTGAAGCGGCAAGGGGTACAAAACTGGAGCTACCTGTTATGCTCGGTGCCTTTTATGGTTTGCGCAGGAGTGAGGCCATCGGTTTGAAATGGAGCGCAATCGACTTCAAGAACGATACGCTTACCATTAAGCATACCGTGACCTCATGCAATCTGGATGGTAAGCATATTCTGGTGGTCTCCGACAACACAAAGACAAAATCCAGTATGAGGACGCTCCCACTTATTCCGGCATTCAAAGAACGCCTCCTGGAAGTAAAGGCGGAGCAGGAGCATAACCGTAAATTGTGCGGGCGCTCTTACAACAAGGAATACCTGGACTATATCTGCGTTAATGAGATTGGCGAGCTGCTAACGCCCAATTATGTAACGGCAAGTTTCAAACGCTTGCTTGAAGTGAATGAGTTAAGAATGATACGCTATCACGACCTCAGACATAGTTGCGCCTCGCTTCTGCTTGCCAACGGCGTACCCATGAAACAGATACAGGATTGGCTCGGCCATAGCGATTTTTCAACCACGGCAAATATTTACGCGCACCTGGATTACAATTCAAAATTATCATCGGCAAGCGCGTTGATGAACGGCCTTAACTTAGGTCAGGAGAGACATGAAAATGAGAGTACGCTATAAAGGGGTGTCCACTTCAAGGCAAAAAAGAAAAGCCTTGAAACCCGCTCGTTTCAAGGCTTTATGGCGGAGAGGGTGGGATTCGAACCCACGTGAGATTGCTCTCAAACTGATTTCGAGTGTTCTTCATAATGTGGAATATAGTATAAATTAGTGTAAAATGCAATAGCTTGGGGAGGGCCCAAAACCTTGAGAAATCAAGGTTTTCGGCCCTCTTTTTTGTTTTTCCCTACTGTCCGTGCGGGTTAGCGGAAAAGTGGAATTTGGGAAGATTTCTGGAATGTTGGGCGTACATCGGGCGTACATCAAAGCCGCAGGGAGCAATATTTTGGTGCTGCACCCTTGGAAAATGGGCGTACATCAGCACTGCTTTTTTCAAAGCATCACCTACTATTGACGAAATTCAGACCCGGAGGATGCTATGAAAAAGTATGAGGAACTAAGAAAGCAATACCCCGAATATATCAGCAAGATACAGCTTTATCAGATTTGCGGCATTAGTCCGCTAAGTGCGACCTATTTGCTGCAAAACGGAATTATCCCGTGCATTGACACTGGCAAGAGAACATGGCGTTATCGCATCGCACTGGAAGATGTTATCACATATCTGAAAAAGCGCGAGAAAACTGGAAGCATGATACCTCGTGGAGCAGTCAGCTCCCGCCGCAACTATCAGAATGGCCCGCGTGTTTCGTTTTCAAACCTGATAGCACAGGGCGGCGAACAGGAAATTGCGGAATATTTCAGCTTCATCTACGCTGATTGCCCCGACATTCTCACAAAAGGTGATGTGGCTGATATGACAGGTCTAAGCACCAAAACCATTTTGCTGTTTCTCAAAGATGGGGAGTTGAAGTCAATAGCGCGTTACCCGCACTATGTTATCCCCAAAGCGTATCTGTTGGAGTTTGTAAGTACCCGAAGATACATTGATTGCAAAAGCAATTCAGAGGTTTTCAAAAAGATTTTAGGAGGTTTTGAACTATGGAAAACTGCAAAATAATCGCTGTTGCCAATCAAAAGGGCGGTACGGGCAAAACTACGACGGCCAGCAACATGGGAAATGCGCTGGCCCATGAGGGAAAGCGGGTGCTTCTCGTCGACTTTGACCCACAGGCCAATTTGTCCATGAGCTTTGGCATTGAGCGACCTGACGAGCTGCCCATATCCATGCACAATGTTTTATCTTTGGTGATGGACGGCGAACCTCTGCCGGACGGCATGGAATATGTGCTGCATGGCGAACGGCTGGACATCATACCCAGCAACATCAATTTGTCGCTCACGGAAATCAACCTGCGGGATGAAATGGGCGGCGAACGCACATTGTCTGACCTGCTGGAGCCGCTTCGGACTGATTACGATTATATCGTGATAGACACAAATCCTTACTTGGGATTGCTTACGATAAATGCGCTGGCGGCTTGTGATAGCGTGATTATCCCCGTCAGCCCTCAACTGTGGTCAGCTACTGGCTTGACTGACCTGATGCAAACCATCTTCAAGGTGAAGCGGAAAATCAACCCGCGCATAACGGTTGACGGCATCCTGCTTACGATGTGCGACGAGCGCACCAATCTTTTTAAGGACGCAAAGCGCCTGCTGGATGATTTCTGCGGGGATAGAGTGAAAATCTTTGAAACCCACATTCCCAGCACAGTCAAGGTTGGTGAAGCAAATTATTCCAGCCGGTGCATCATGGATTACGACGTGAAAAGTAAAGCCGCTCTCGCCTACATGGATTTCGCAAAGGAGGTCATCACTCATGGCAACAGCAACTGATAAACAGCGACCCCGGCTCAAAAATCTTGATGACCTTTTTATGCTAAACCAAGATGCCATACCCCAGCCCAACGCGGAACTGCCCTCACCAGCAACGAAACGCTTTCAGGCCGTCGTTGATTTGGACAGACTTATTCCCTTTGCGGGCCATCCGTTTCATCTATACGAAGGTGAGCGGCTTGAAGATATGGTGGAAAGCATACGCAACAATGGTGTTCTCGTACCGATAATCGCACGTGAAAAGGGAAATCAGCTTGAAATTCTTGCCGGACACAACCGTGTCAACGCATCGCGGCTGGCAGGAATGACTGCTATCCCTGCTATTCTTCTAAAAGATGTGTCCGATGAAGAAGCATGGATATACGTTGTTGAAACCAACCTTATGCAGCGTTCTTTTGCGGATATGAGTCATTCAGAGAAAGCGGCGGTAATTAGTGTGCAGCACTCCAAGATGTTCTCCCAAGGCAAGCGAAATGATATTTTAGCGGAACTTAAAGCCCTTGAAAACCCGCATGAAACCGGGGAAAACGGAACTTTTCCCCAAGTTGGGGAAAAGTCTCATGCCGATAGAAAAGTGGGTGAAATTTATAGTTTATCAAAGAACACCGTTGCCCGTTATTTGCGGATTCATAAGCTGATTACTCCGCTTAAAACAATGCTGGACGCAGGTGACATTGCATTTATCCCCGCCGTTACTCTCTCATTTCTGAAAGAGCAGGAACAAAAGGATTTGGCAAAATGCGTGGAGTTAAACGGGTTTTCGGTTGATATGAAAAAGGCCGACGTTCTCCGCGACTATTCCGGCAAAGGTAAGCTGGATGATGATAGGATTTACCTGATTCTCAACGGCGAGTTAGGCCAAAAGCAAAAGCCGAACCGCACTCCCGTGGTTAAAGTGAATAATGCTGTTTACTCAAAATACTTCCAGCCCAATCAATCAGCCAAGGAAGTGCAGGACATTGTGGAAAAGGCTTTGGAAATGTATTTCAGCTCATAAGCGCATTAACAACCGCCGTCAAATACTACTGAACGGCGGTTGTTGTGTCAACATCGTAATCGAAAGGATATGTATTTAGTATTTCTGTCAAGGTATAATAACCGCTTCTTCTTGTTCGTCCTTGCTCGGCAAACAAGTATAATGATTCTTTTGCCCTTGAGGCTATTACATAGAGCATTTTCTTAGCCTCGGCAGTTGCCACAAGTGGATGATTAATTATTACATCCCAATGAGGAATCATGCCTTGCAATAAGCCGAAAGCAATCACTGTATTGTATTCTTCCCCCTTAATTTTGTGACAAGAGGTAATAACTACACCTTTGCGTTCTCTGAATGCTTTTCGAAAAACGTCTATATCAGTTGCAAGGTCATAACGGTCAATACGAGATTGCATTTTCTCGACGAAGTAGTTATAAGTCTCGAATAATTGAGGATGTCCATTGTTCTCTATTCCACATGATGCGAGCAAATGGGAGACAATTCTCTTATAGTATTCAATACCGTCAGTGGTGTCTGGCTTTACGCTATTTATTTGATGCAAAAGCCAAAAATTATCCACGTAGTCAGGCAGTGAAATGTTATATTCATCATTGAAAATGTGAATTATTTCCGATGCAATTCGTTTGCGTCGAGGAACATGCTCACCAGCTATTGTAAAAATCAACTTTGATAGCTTATAGAACACATTTAAGTCATCGACTTTTATTGGGGTTATGTCAGGCGCATCAAATTGCACATCAGGCAATAATGTCCGTAACTTTTTGCTTAACGGGTATAGCAATGTCCATTGTGGTGCAATCACACAAATTTCTTCTGGTGGTATCCCATCTGAAAGCTGTGAAAATATAATTTGCGAGATGCTTTCAAAAATAGAATCCTTATGAACGGTAGTGTTCAGCGTGATAACTCCTGATTTCTGTGCAAATTCAGATAAACTATTGACTTTATAGGCCCTTTGCTGAAAGTACGAATAAAAATCAATAAGCCGTTGCGTTGACCGATAACAACCGTTCAGGGTTTTTGTTTTGAATGTTAACCCTGTAATTGCACTTATTTCTTCAGGTGACTTTGCAATCCCTCCCATGCTACCGTAAATCGCTTGGTCTGTATCGCCCACAAACAAAAGATTGATACCAGCATTTGCAATAGATAGTTTCCCAATGATTTGGTACTGGATTTCATTTGTGTCTTGATATTCGTCAACAAAGATACTTCGGATTATTTTTGAAATAGACTGCGCGGCGAGAGGGTGCTTTGTAAGTATTTCGAGAGAGATACTTAGAATAAGGTCAAAGTCAATTTCCTTATTAGCAATAAGATGTTCATGGTATCTTTTTACAACTTCAATATACCGGTTTTCAGTAATTTGCATATCCGTATTTAATTGCGTAGTAATTGCATCTCTTTCGAAAAATGGGATAGCAATATCGAGCTCATGCAAAATATCATCAAGATATTGCGCCCGAATGTATTCATCAATAATCTTAAATCCTTTGCATAGCCTTGGTGATGACATTGAATATGGGTAAAGAATGTATTCAAGGCAAAACTGGTGAATTGTGCCCGCCCAAATTGGCGATTCACCTATATCAAGAAAATCAAGTCTGTCCTTTATTTCATCGGCAGCGCGATTCGTATATGTTATAGCAACGATTTTTTTGATTGAATAGGGGTGTTGGCAGGCCGTATAAGCCAATTTATATGTTAACACTCGCGTTTTCCCGCTACCAGGGCAAGCGGTAACAATCAAGTTTTCAGAGGACTTGACGATTTCTTTTTGCTGGCAATTTAGCTGTTCCAAAAGATACGCCGCCTGCTCATTCATGAGGATTCACCATCACTTAATAACCCAATGTTCCATTCGCACGCATTTATGAATTTTACAACTTCATCATCTTCATAATCGGAATCGGATAAAATTGAGTTTATCGAATCAATAAGTAGCTCATCATTATCTGCTTCTGACAAAGTAGTTAAATACTCCGCAACATCATCTTCGTCGTAGTAAGACAGTGAGTATTTTAACATCTTTTGATATATCTGAATTGTCATTGTCTCTTGCGCGGCGAAAGCGATAGCATCAACAAGGTATTCAGGGATTGAGACACATTCATCAAGTTCACCGGCTAAGAGTGTCGCCAGCCACCCTTTTCCTTCTTTTTTTGCCAAAGCGAGAGCTTCTTCGTTTCGCGTGCCGCCGTCCTTCACTCTACTCTGATGTTTCGTTATAGCGGCTTCTTGTACATAGATTTTATTTACAGCGCTGGCGAGGTAGGTGTGATTATCGCCATTATTGATAAATTCGATTTCAAACGTGTGCTCTGCATAATAGGTATCTACCCAAGGATTAGACGCATACAAACGATTTAATTTTTCTTGTCGTTCTTTGCCTTTAGCTTCCGCGCCGTCCTTATAGTAACTGCTCGTGGATAAAACGGCTTGCTTGTCAAGGTCGGTTACGATAGCACAGAACCGCTGTATGCGCATCGAATCGAAAACACTTGCAACATATTCAAATGCTGTGCTGCCCACATTGACTAGCCCAACACCGATTTCATCAAGGCTTATCCCGTATGCAGATTTTACCATGTTCGGTAGAAGTATTTCTTCCGCATCGCCTTCAACAAGAATGACACCCTTAGAGAACAAGAGAACATTTCTTTTGGCATCTAGGTAGCGCTCAATACAACTGGTTAATGACAAGCTGGTCTTGCTTAGCTTTTCTTTGCCATATTGGTCTAATTGATATACAGGCTGCATTGCAAAGGAGGTCTGGTTATGTGCTTTTAGAATATTCATTCTTGATATTTCAGATGATTCGGC
>JAJDGF010000072.1 GCA_030265545.1 Eubacteriales bacterium OttesenSCG-928-N13 | reverse complement strand
GAAGGGATGTTTTCAAGGATGTCCGAAGGGTTGGCTCGGAGTTTTGGGAAGATTGGGTCATGAACTAGGCGATGATGTGTGAATACATGTCATCGTCTTTTTTCGTGAGATACAGTCCCGATGCTGGTGGATTGCATAGTATGCATTGACCCATTGCAATTGAAAAGGCAGATGGGCGAACACAGGCTCGTTGCCCACAAAATGGGTGGCGGGCAACCATCGGAGCGTGATATCTTGTGATCGAGAGGGGAGAACTGTATAGCGCGAACCTGGATCCGGTCGTCGGCTCCGAACAAGGCGGCACCAGGCCGGTGCTGATCGTGCAAAACAACACAGGCAACCGTTTTAGCCCGACGGTGATCGTACTTGCGGTGACCGGACGGCTCAACAAGGCGCGCCTGCCCACCCACGTGGAGATCTCCGCGGAGGGACACGGGCTGGCCGTCGATTCGGTGGTGCTGGCAGAGCAGATGCGAACGCTCGACAAGCGCCGCCTGAAGGAACGCATCGGCAGGCTGTCGCCGGAGGCGATGGATCGCGTGAGCCAGGCGCTACTGGTTTCACTCGGAATGCTCGAATGACGCCAAGGGATCATCTTGGCATAAAAACCTGTTCGTGTTGGCAAAATTGTGCTATACTGATAAGACTGACCGGTGGGGCAATTGCCACAGGAGCAAGCGCCCATTTGCCGGCACGGATGGCGTTGCATTTGCGTGGGCGGGCACGATTGCCCGCCCGGATTCCGAGGGAGGAAATCAATGAAACAGGTGCGTTCTGTGATATTTTCTTGGCTGATGATCGTGGCTGGTATCTTTCTGGCCGCGTGCGCCTATCGCATGTATCTGATCCCCAATCAGATTGCGCCCGGCGGGTTCACCGGCATCGCGCAGCTGATCAACCATGGGACAGGCTGGTCGGTGGGTATGCTGGCGCTGGCGCTGAATGTGCCGCTGTTTGCACTGTCACTCAGATCAATGGGGCTGAAATTCGGGCTGAAATCGTTGATTGCGTCGGTGGGGTTCTCGCTGGCGGTGGACTATTTCTTGTTTTTGCAGCCGGTGACGGATGACCGCATGCTGGCATCGGTGTTTGGCGGGGTGCTATCGGGCGTTGGGTTCGGGCTCATATTGCGCGGCGGGGCGAGCACAGGCGGCACGGACATGCTTGGCGCGCTGCTGCATAAAAGGTTCCGTGCGATCAAGGTGAGCGTGTTCACGTTTGCGGTGGATGCGCTGGTCATTGCGCTGTCGGCGCTGGTGTTTGATATCACGTCCGGCATGTTCGCGATGATCTCGGCGTTTTTGTTCAGCAAGCTGCTGGACATGGTGCTGGAGGGGCCGAACTCGGCCAAGGCGTATTACATTATCTCCTCCAAGAACATGGAGATCGCGGATCTGATCTTGAAGGAGCTGGGGCGCGGCGTGACGGCCCTGAATGGCGTGGGCATGTATTCGCGGGACGAGAAGGTGGTTCTGCTGTGCGTGATCAACCGCATGGAGACCGTGAAGCTGCGGGGGATCGTGGCGCGCGTGGATGAGAAGGCGTTCGTGATCGCCACCAATGTCAGCGAGGCGCTGGGTGAGGGATTCGCGCCGCATATCTAATGCTCCGTGTCGCCATATCACAACCTTCAGGTGACGCGGAGTACTAGCGATTACACAAGATGAGCCGGAGGAAGAAGATGCATACGACCGACGCGAGGCTGCCCATCATCACCCGAGACAGGGCGTTTTATCAAGAGTTTTTCCCGCTGTTTGCGATATTGGTGCTGCAAAATGTGATCCTGACCGCGGTCAATCTGGCGGACAATATCATGCTGGGCAGCTTCAGCCAGGCCGCGCTTTCGGGCGTGGCACCGGTGAACAATGTGCAGTTTGTGGTGCAGAATGTGATCGTGGGCATCGGGGATGCGATGGTGGTGCTGGCCAGCCAATACTGGGGCCAGAACCGAACGGAACCCATCCGCCGCATGTCATCGATCGCGATGCGCGTGGCGATGGGGTTCGCGCTGGTGATGTTTGCGCTGGTCAGCATCTTCCCCGAATGGGTGCTGGGCAGATTCACGAGCGAGGCGACCTATATCACGGAGGGTGTTACATATCTGAACCTGATCCGTTTCACCTATCCCATCTTCGCGATCACGTCCATTTTGCTGGCCACAATGCGCAGCGTGCAGACGGTGAAAATCGCGTTTTATATCTCGCTCTCGACGCTGCTTGTGAATTGCGGGATCAATTACGTGTTGATCTTCGGCAACTTTGGCGCGCCCAGATTGGGCGTGACGGGCGCGGCGATCGGCACACTTGTGGCGCGCATCATTGAGGTGATCATCGTGCTGATCTATGTGCTGCGCATCGATCAGAAGCTGCGAATCAAGCTCAAGAGCTACCTTGTGATCGATCGCGAGCTGCTGAAGGATTATCTCAAGGTGGCGCTGCCGGTCATCTTCGTTTCGGCGATGTGGGGGCTGAATACGGCGCTTCAAACGATGATTCTGGGGCACATTCCAACCGACGTGAACAACGTCGCCATCGCGGCCAATTCGGCGGCGACCAACCTGATGATGCTGCTCAAGGTAGCCTCGGTCGGTGCGGCAGCGGCCTCGGCGGTGGTGATCGGCAAGGCCGTTGGGCGCGGGAACATTCGCAAGGTGAAGGAATACGCGCGCACACTGCAATGCATCTATCTGTGCATCTCAGTCATCACGGGCGTGACGCTGTACCTGATCCGCACGCCCATGCTGGGGCTGTATAGCGAGCTGTCACCCGAAGCGCTCGAAATGGCCAATTCGTTCCTGCTGGTGATGTGCTTCACGGCGGCCGGCATGGCCTATCAGATGCCCACATCCACCGGGATCATCCGGGGTGGCGGGAATTCGAAGTATTGCATGGTGCTGGATATCATCAGCATTTGGGGGATCGTGCTGCCGCTGTCCGCGCTGGCGGCATTCGTGTTCAAGTGGCCGCCGATTGCGGTGGTGATCTGCCTGAATGCCGATCAGGTGTTCAAATGCATTCCGAACGCGATCAAGTGCAATCGATTCACTTGGATCCGGAGCTTGACACGCAGTTGATCTTATATGGCATGCCGGACTGCCTCAACGCCGTCTCGATATCGCCAGGATGCGGCCGGTGGCTGCCGGAGACTTCATCTGATCGTTATTCATGAATATATGGAAGTGTTCATATCTCCAAATGAATAGAATCGACATCCCTCCAATCCATCTCTGCGTTTGGATGGTGGCCAGATGACTGGTTCGCATCTCCTCCTGTGCCAGCGCATCGTTTCTTCAGGCCGTAGCTGGCGGCAGGGAGGCGTGTTTCCTTATTTTATGGCATGTAGGATGAACATCGAGGCATCCTGGTTCATGAAGATCTTCTGGCCATGATGGAAGGTGTGCGCATCGGCGGAGGAGAATCCGATCTGCAATAGCTGCTGGATGAGCACGGACTGTTCAAAGCCGTTGTGTACCCGATCGGAGGGGATGCGCTCGTTCTTGTCGAAATCGACGATGATCAGCTGGCCGCCGTGGGGGAGGAGCGCGTGGATTCTGGTCAGCAGCGGCAGGTAATCGGGCACGTGCAGCAGCACCTGGGACATCACGGCGCAGTCAAACTCGAGCCCATCTGCCTCGGCTGAGCACAGGTCGCAGCACAGCGTATCGGCTGACTCAATGTGCGCCGCATCCAGCTTTCGCTGCACCTGCTCGACCATCTGCGGCGCGGTGTCCACAAACAGCATCGAATCGAACAAATCCAATAATTCCAGCCCGACCAACCCCGTGCCGCAGCCGCAATCAAGGCATCTGCCGCCCGATGCATCGCCCAGCTCGGCGCGTATTGCGCGCGCGATGATGCGCGCATTCTCGACCCGATCGGGCGTATCATATCGCGTAGCCATCTGGTCAAATATGTTGGATCCCTGCATGTTAGTTATCTCCCTTAGGCTCTGTGTGCAACGTGTCAAATCACCCAAACACCCCGTTGTGTCCGTTAAAAATGTATGTCTTATCGTCACGGCCGCTTGTGAATTGTTTCATGGTCTCTTCTCATATGCGTAGGCGTTATATGATGAATTATACCACATTCGTGCAATGGTATGAGATGTAATGAGCAATATTGGGTGATATGATTGCAAAAGGATAGAATAAGCGAAAACCACGGAATTTTTGTTTCGTGGTTTTTCCTTGGTTCGAATCTTCGTAAGGACAGACTTGCAAAGCCTTATTTTTGCAGGAAGGCTGCACCCGGGAATGACATTGATTTATTCATCAGATCCTTGATATTGTCGTATCTTATGAGCTCAAGAGAGCGCGTCTAACTTCTTAACCGTTAGACAGGTATTAATGTTCCCATTGAGTGCAGTATCCAGATTGGCAGGAAGTGAGTTGATGACAGAGAGCACCATGTCAAGCGTGTCTCCGGCGGCAAGTGAAGCGATGGTTGATCCTGACAATCGGCCGTCAGCGGAGAGCGACAACTCGACATCAAAGGCAATGGATTGCGCCCCTCTTGTTTGTGGTATAATCGTTCCGTTGTTCCGTACCGCAAAGGATACATTGACCAACTCGTTTGCATTGAGCAATAGATTGTAGTTGATTTCATAGTCACCGGCAACGTCAACAGTAAGAGAATTGCTGCCAGGATAACTTACGTTCTGTGAAGGAAGCGTACTGTTGAACCTTACTTGAACGAGTTGGTCTACTTGCGTGAAAAAAACCAGTTGCGTACTCGCATTATAGATGCCGCCATACGCGACCAATCCGCTGGTTGTGCTTCCGGCAGCACCGGTTGCGCCGGTTATCCCCTGAATTCCCTGCGGACCTGTTGGGCCAATGGGGCCGGTGATGCCCTGCGGTCCGGCAGGGCCGATTGGGCCGGTGATGCCCTGCGGTCCGGCAGGGCCGATTGGGCCGGGTACGCAACAGACACAAGGATTGCAGCAGTTGTGGTGATTATGCATTTTATAGACCTCCATGATACTGTGGCATGTACTATTGTATGCATGACTGTCGTTTGGTGTGCTTTTTCAGAATCCCATAACAAAGAGAATGCCTACATAACAAAAACAGACCGATATTATATCAGTCTGTTTTGTCCTTATGGCCACTCAAGGGTCATTCGTATTGATGCGAGTGGCGATACAGCACTTTTTTAAGAAACCCAGTAAAATCAATGGTGTGAGGGTGTTTGGCAGACAGTATCCGCCGAACAACTTAATAAAAGCAATGTGTAGTCAGCCTTATGTTTCAAAGACTGATTGAAGCTATTCCAACCCAAAAACCTTTTCTAAAAAACAAACCGTATGCTCAATGGGTACACTGCCATCCACCACATAGGTCGAATACCCAAAACTTTGCGCCTGAGCAAATGCGGCGTCTGACAAACGAGCATCCCGCTCCATCCAGTTTTTAAAGGCAGCATCCTTGTCTGAGACATCCTTTAAAAAGTGGCTAATCCATGGCCGCTTGGCATATTCATCGAGCCGGAAAACAGGTGTGGGAATCATGCACGCGTAATGCCGCTTATCCACACCTGCGTCATGCATGAGATTGGGCAAGAACCCTACGCCCTCTGCCAAAATATCGCCCTGTCCCGGAAGGGTGGCAATGGCTGTCTGTGAAAGCGGCAACATTGCAGCATAAAGCTGCATTTCTTCATCGCACATTTTGATGGCATCAGACCCAAGCCAGGTTTCCTCCATGCTTTGGTCAGACTGCTTCACAGCGATATCATGCCCTGCTTTTGCAAGTTGTTCCAAGTAATCAAATAGGTAATCATCTTGCTTGAACAGACGCAAGCCGTATTTTTTACACAGCAATTCCGTTACGGTGCTTTTGCCGCAGCAGGTACCGCCGCCCAGATAGTATACCGACATCACTACACCTTCCTTCAGTTTTATATCTGATTGCCAGCTTGATTAGAACGTCATTCGAAAATAGAGAAATGCAGCAAAAATCCGTTGCGTTGTCCTAATGCTCTTCATCTCTTTCGTTCGCCTTATCTATCTTATACCAATAAAAGTATATACTGAAACATGGCACAAAACAACAAATACATAGAGCTGTCCTGTGGGGCAAATAATCCTGTTACTTATAGGTAGAGTGCGCGTGTTCTTAAAGGATTTAACATACCAGATAGGATAGCATGAGTGAGCAAAACAGAGAAAATAAGAGAGAAGAAAGTAGTCATATTCGACTACTTTCTTCATGGTGCGGGAAACAGGACTTGAACCTGCATGAGCGTATTGCTCACTAGAACCTGAATCTAGCGCGTCTGCCAATTCCGCCATTCCCGCGTGTTGGTGGATGGGGGTGGATTCGAACCACCGAAGTCGTCGACGGCAGATTTACAGTCTGCTCCCTTTAGCCACTCGGGAACCCATCCATATTCGCCTGATGCCAGCTGTATCCAGTTATATCCAGGTGAGAAACACTGGAGCTGGCGATGGGACTCGAACCCGCAACCTGCTGATTACAAATCAGCTGCTCTGCCAATTGAGCTACGCCAGCACACTGGCACACTGGAGCCACCATCGAAGGCTTTCTGTCTGCCAACCGCGGCCATAAAAAGCAGCACGATTCGCAAACTGACAAGGCATATTATATAACGTCTGACCCACCAAAGTCAATAGCGTGAAGCATTTCTTAACATACATAATGGTGTTTGTCAGCGCTTATGCACCGCAATCACCAGCGGCGTGTGGGCGGGCTGGTTCAGATAGCGAATGAGAAGCGTCTGCGCGCTGCGAGCGGGCAGTTTCTGCGCCCAATCGAGCACCATCTCGCACTCGATTGCGCCCTCCTCATGCCCAGGATAGACGCACACGGTCATTAGGCCGCCCGGCTTCATCAGGGTGAGGCATGCGTCAAGCGCGGCGAGGGTGGTGTCTGAGCGCGTTGTGATGCGCTTGTCGCCGCCCGGCAGCCAGCCTAGGTTGAACAGCGCCACATCGACCGGCCGATCCACATAGCGCGCCATGTGTTCATGACCATCGAGTATCAATTCGGCGCGATCGATGAGAGCGCCATCCGTCAGCAGCTTGCGGGTGTTCATCAGCGCGCCCGGCTGCACATCAAACGAATACACATGCCCATTTTCGCCGACCAGTTCGCACAGCCACTTCGTGTCGTGGCCGTTGCCCATCGTGGCGTCCAGCGCCGTATCGCCCAGTTGGACCTTGCGCTCGATCAGCTCCCGCGCCCAGTGCCGCGCGCTCTTCAGATCAAATGATTCCATCATGCTTCCTGATTGAGCTGCACAAACCGACCCGTTTCAGCCGACTCCACCGCGCCGAACACCGCGCGCATCGCGTGATACACGCTTTCGCCCGATACGGAGGTGGGGCGATCCAGCCGAATGTCGTCCACGAATGCATCGATGATGCCGGTGTTGGTCTGGTTGTCGTTGGTCTGCATCTCGCCCAGCCCCTCATAGTTGGTGCGGCTGTCCTCATTCGTGATGAACAGCGGATGCTCATCGTCCTCGAAGATGTGCATCACTCCCTTTGAGCCATAGATGCGCGTGGAGTTGTCCTCCCCGCCGTAGTAGGTCCAGCTGGCGTTGATCTGCCCGATCGCGCCGCTCTTGCTCGCGAGGGTGATGCAGGCGTTGTCATCCACGGAGATGGGGGAGCCGTCCTCAAATGTCTTGTCCAGCGTGCCCAGCATGGCTGCCACCTGCACGAAATCTTCACCCAGCAGATACTGCATCAGGTCGATCTTATGAATCCCCAGATCGAACACCGCGCCAAACGCGGCCATGGACTTGTGATAGAACCAGGTTTTAGCGCTCTTTGTCCAAATCTCCGGGCCGGCATGGCCGAAGCTGGAGCGGAAGGTGAGCACCTTGCCGATCACGCCTTGACGGATCAGGTCGTGTGCCTTGATGTGCGCCTTGTTGAAGCGCTGGTTCTGTCCGATGAACAGGTGCTTGCCAGCCGCCTTCGCCGCGTCCACCATGCGCTTGCAATCTTCAAGCGTGGTGGCCATGGGCTTCTCGCACATCACGTGCAGCCCATGCTCGAGCGCATAGATCGTGATTTCGGCATGCGCGGCATTGGGCGCGCACACGCTGACGGCATCGAGCTTGCCCTGATCGATCATCTGCTTCCAATCGTCGAACACCTGGCCGCCATATTTCGTCGCCATGTCCTGCGCACGCTCGGGCATCGCATCATACCAGCCAACCACCTGGGCATATTTGTTTTCGAGATATTCGGGTGCGTGGCGCATTTGCGTGATCATTCCACAGCCAATAATGCCAATTTGCAGCATGATATACCTTCTTTCGCACAAAATGTAATCCATTACATGAGATGATTATAGTAAGAAGTACGTGAAATGTCAATCAAAAACCTTGAATTCGCTGGAATTTGGTAGAACTGCTCGGGCGGTTTGTGCATGAATCTTGATGTAACGAAATGTAACGAATCATTCATTGGTATGTTATTGCGTTTTTGCGATGAATCCTCTATACTGGATTATAGTGAATAATATAGCGAGGAAACATATGAGCAACACAACGATTCATGAGGTGGCGCGGCTGGCCGGGGTGTCGTCCGCCACGGTCTCGCGCGTGCTGAATCAGAGCGACAAGGTGACAACCGACACCCGCAGACGCGTGCTGGACGCGGTTTCTCAGCTGAAATATGCGCCCAATGCCAGCAGCCGAAATCTGCGCACCAAGGAATCGCACATGCTGCTGGTGATCTTGCCCACGCTGAGCAATCCGTTTTATAGCGATATCCTGGCGGGGATGGATGCCTGCACCTATGAAAACGGTTACAACATGCTGGTCACGGTGAACCGCTCGTCCGTCACGCGGGAACGGGAGCTGCTGCGGCTGATGCACCAGCGCCAGGCAGATGGCGTGGTGTTGATGACACCCACGCTGCCGCCCGAGGAGATGGCGGCGCTGAATGCGCAGTTTCCGGTGATCCAGTGCTGCGAATACTATGAGGACATCGGCGTGCCCTATGTGTCGGTGGACAATTATGGCGCGTCCTATGAGGCCACGATGTACCTGATCCGATCGGGGCACCATGTGATCGCGATGAGCAGCTCGGCTAACAACTATCCCTCCACCCGCCTGCGGGAAAAGGGCTTCCGTCAGGCGCATATCGATGCGGGGCTTCCGCTGGATGAGCGGCTGATACGGCGCGGGGGATACACGTTTGACAGCGGGTTTGAGAATGCGCAGGTGTTCCTGCGGATGAAGGATCGACCGACCGCCATCATGGGCATATCGGATGTGGTGGCCGCCGGGGCGATCTCCGCCGTGATCAAGGCGGGGCTCAGGGTGCCGGATGATGTGTCGATCATGGGGTTCGACAATCTGGACATGGCCAAGATGATCCAGCCCACACTGTCCACCGTGATGCAGCCGCGTCGCCGCATGGGACGCACCGCCGTGGAGCTGCTGCTGGAGCGGCTTAGGGGCGGGGAAGTGGCACATGAGCTGCTGCTCCCGTATGAGCTGATCATTCGACATACCACGCGATAGCATGCGCATGAAGATGCTCGAAAAAACCTTATTGCGATCTATTCGCATAACGAGACCAGACCGCCGTCGGCTAAAATCGGTGATTTGAGGCGCGGCGCCCTGTAAGTTGATGAGGGCGTGTGGACATTCGTCAACACGCTACACGGAGAGACAACAGATGATGAAACGCTTGGTTGCGCTGATTTGCGCGTTGCTGCTGATAAGCGGCTGTGCGCTGGCAGAAACGCCCCCTCGCAAGGGGGAGCGGGGCGTTTTTGCGCGCGATTTGCAGCTGCGGCTTTCTGAGCTGGGGCTTTATATTGCGCCGGTGGATGACTATTTCGGCAAGCAGACCGAGCTGGCGATCAAGAAGCTGCAGGCAGCACTTGAACAGCCGGAGGACGGCATCCTGACCGTCCAGCAGTACGAACTGATGGATACGCCCGAGGCTTGGCCGTCCGTGCAGGACTTGCGCGAGGGGGATCAGGGGGCTTTGGTGATGCGGCTGCATGTGCGGCTGGATCTGCTGGGGTACTTATCTGGGCCGGTCGATGAGACATATTCCATGCGCACCACGAGCGCGGTGAGCTGGTTTCAGCGGGAGAACGATCTTTCTGCCACCGGCGAGGCGGATCTCGGGATGCAGCAACTGTTGTTTTCCTCAGGTGCCAAGCCTGCCGCCAAGCCCGTCCATCGATATAGGCTCTTCATCAGCAACGATGACCAGCGCGTCTATGCCTATCAATGGGATGGAAGCGGCTATGGGGAGCGCGTGCTGACCGCCCTGTGTTCCACAGGGCTACCCAATACCCCCACGCCCAACGGCATCTATCGCGCAGAGGGGCCCGTGTCGCGCTGGTGCTATTTCCCCATCTATGGCAGCTGGGCGAGGTACGCGTACCGCATCCACAACGAGGTGCTCACGCATTCAGTATTGTACAGCAAGGCGGATGAGAGCACGCTGAGCGTCAGCTCTGTGAAGTCGCTCGGCAGCAAATCCTCCCATGGCTGCATCCGCATGTCCGTGGAGGAGGCCAAGTGGATCTATGACAACTGTCAAGTTGGGACAACGGTCGTGATATACTGAGGGGGGACGCTGGGCGGGGCTCGCTCCTCGTATCCCTTAATCCCATGAGCGCTTGCGCGCAAAGATT
>JAJDGF010000071.1 GCA_030265545.1 Eubacteriales bacterium OttesenSCG-928-N13 | reverse complement strand
TCATGCCTCCCATCTACAGATTTCCGATATGTGTCATTATATGCCTTATTTTGTGGCGCGTCAATCGCGATGCCACAATATAAGGTATATGTTTACAAATGTGGCCATGCCAAAAGCCCCGCCGAAGGAAAAGGAAATAAATCATTTCGCCCTGCGTATTGTTCCTAGGACGTGTTTCAAAAAGGGAGGAAGTGCAGGCTGCAAGGGAAATTCGTCAGTTCAAGGCGCTTTTGGGCAGGAATACTGGAGGTATTTCAAGAGAAACAACGCAGAAATGGCGGATTTGACGCAGCATACTGCATCTTTCGACTTTTGAAACAGGCCCTAGGGCCTGTTTCAAAAAGGGAGAGAGTGCAGGCTGCAAGGGAAATTCGTCAGTTCAAGGCGCTTTTGGGCAGGAATACTGGAGGTATTTCAAGGGAATGCAACGCAGAAATGGCGAATTTGACGCAGTATACTGCATCTTTCGACTTTTGAAACAGGCTCTAATAGGTATTGTTTCATGTGCGTAAATATTGTATAATAAACAGGTGACAAAGGCATATACAACGGGAGGCGAGCCAATTGAGCCAAGCAACAAATGAAAAGTTCTATTTTAGCGCCTTTGATTCGGGGTTTCAGGCCGGCATATATGTGTCCGATGCCAGAACCTTCGATGTCCTATACGCCAATCAACTTATGAAAGATGCCTATCCCATCCTCCGGGATTCGAAGGCGGGTGGCCTTAAATGTTATGAGATGTTTTTTCCGGGCACAGACAGCCCTTGTGAAAACTGCCCTCATCATGAGCTGCTCAATGACTCCGGCTTGACCGTTACGCACGAGGATTATAACCCCTGGTCGGAGGAGTACTTCCGCGTGCATTATTCCATCGTGGATTGGGATGATCGGCCTGCCATCTTTCACACATTGATCGATATTTCTGAAATTCGGCGCGCCGAGGCCAGCCTGCAAAAGCAGATCAATCAGCAGCTGGTCATCACAGAGATATCGCGCATGTTCGCATCGGTCATGGATCTGGACGAGGTCATCGTCAAATCGACCCAGAAGATGATCGAGTTTCTTGAGCTGAACGCGGTCTACATCATGAAAACCAACATTGAAGACGACTATTTCTATCTGAGCCACAGCTCGACCAAGCCCAACTACACGCCCATCGTCAAGCCGAGTGACCGGCTGCCCATTGAGCGCGACAAGCCGCTATACCAAAGTTTCCTGGCGGGAAAGCCATGGATTCTGAAGGATTTCTCGATGGTCACATCCGCGCAAAGGGACGTGTTTGATCGATCCAGCTCCACCGCGTTTATCGGCGTGCCCATCCACTATGAAAATGACATATGGGCGATGCTGTGCTGCACATCGCAGCTGCCCAACTATGAATGGGCGGCGGACGACATTCGCTTTTTGCAAACCATCTGCAACATCTTCACTTCGGGGCTTGAGCGCAGACTGCGCGAGAAGGAGCTGATCGAGCGGGACAGATTGCTTGAGGAGGCGAAGCTTGCCGCCGAAAACGCGAACCGATCCAAGAGCGAATTCCTGTCGCAGATGAGCCATGAAATCCGCACGCCGCTCAACGCCATCATCGGCATGACAACGCTCATCAAGCGCGGCGATATCTCAAAGACCGAACGCGAGCAGCTGACCCAGATCGACATTTCCTCCAACCTGCTGCTCGGCATCATCAATGACATCCTCGACATGTCAAAGATCGAAGCCAACAAAATGACGCTGGAGGCAAAGCCATTCAGCCTGGATGAACTGCTCCATACGGTGCACGACATTGTTTCGGTTCGTGCCCGGGAAAAGCAGCAGCAATTCGTGCTTGATATCGACCCCGATATCCCGCGGTTCCTGATCGGTGATTCGCTGCGCATCACCCAGATCATCACGAATCTGGCCTACAATGCCGTGAAATTCAGCAATCCGGGCAGCACGATCCGCCTTCGGACGCGCGCCCTCGCCATCACACACAACAGCGCCACGCTGTGCTTTGACATCATCGACAAGGGCATCGGCATGACCGAGGAGCAGGTCAGTCGCCTGTTCTCCCCCTTTGAGCAGGCCAACAAGGGCATCGCCCGCAAGTATGGCGGCTCGGGGCTCGGGCTTGCCATCGTCAAGAGCCTGGTTGACCTCATGAGCGGAACGGTCTCGGTCGTCAGTGCCCCGGGCGAAGGCAGCACCTTCTCGGTTCAGCTGACACTGCTTCAATGCGGAGAGGGCGCCCTTACCCAAAACGAGGTCGTTGACATCGCCGATGCCGTGGATCTTTCCGGCAAGTGCATCCTCGTGGCCGAGGATGTGGAAATCAATCGCCAGATACTGATCGCACTGCTTGAGCCGACCAACGTGCAGATCGAATGCGCCGAAAATGGGCAGATCGCAGTTGATATGGTTGACAAACACCCGGGCAAGTATGACGCCATATTGATGGACGTGCAAATGCCGGTCATGGATGGCCACACCGCCGCCAAGACCATTCGCGAAGGCGGCTATACCCTGCCCATCATCGCCATGACGGCCAACGTATTCAAAGAGGATGTTGATACGGCGCTGGCCGCCGGCATGACCGCCCACATCGCCAAGCCGATCGACATCGACCTGCTGCTGCATACGTTGGTGAAGTACATCCAGTAAGTGCATTCACAAGCCACTCACATAAATCGGCATGAAATCATTCGATTTCATGCCGATTTTGATAGATGCGGGATGCTTATTCCAATGAATCCACAAACGCAGCGATGCGCGCCAGCCCGTTTTTGATGTTCTCCTGGGAGGTGGCATAGCTGAGTCGCACATGGTGATCCGCGCCGAACGGCCGCCCAGGCACCACGGCCACTTTCTGCGCGCCCAGCAGCAGCCGCGCGAAATCCATGGAGTTTTCGATCGGCTCGCCCTGATATGTCTTGCCTTGCAACGCCGAGATATTCATCATGATATAGAACGCGCCCTCCGGCAGCGTCGCGCTCAGATTCGGGATCTGATTGATCAGCTGATGGATCAGCTTGCGCCGCGTGTCGAACTCTTGCACCATATTCTTCACGATCTCATCGCCACTTTTGAGCGCCGCCTCGGCCGCGTATTGCGCGATGGAGTTGGCGTTGCTGGTGGAGTGGCTCTGGAATGCGGACATGGCCTTGATCACATTAGCCGGGCCCGCGGCATAGCCGATGCGCCAACCGGTCATGGCATAGGCTTTGGAGTGGCCGTTGATCACGATGGTCTGCTGCTTGATCTTGTCATTCAAAGATGCGATGGACACATGCGTAAGCCCGTCATAGATCAGCTTTTCATAGATCTCGTCCGAGATGACAAACAGCCCCTTCTCCACCGCCAGCTGCGCGATGCCCTCCAGGATCTCGCGGCTCCAAACGCAACCGTTGGGGTTGCTGGGGGAGCAGATCACGATCGCCTTGGTGCGCGGGGTGACATGCTGGCGAAGCATATCGGCATCCACAAGGAAGTTATTGCTCTCGTCGCCCAGCACCTCCACCACCACGCCGCCGGTCATGCGAACCAGCTCCGGGTAGCTCAGCCAGCAGGGCGCGGGCATCAGCACCTCATCGCCCGGATCCAGGATGGCGGAGAACGCGTTGAACAGCGCCTGCTTCGCGCCGTTGGTCACGACGATCTGGGTGGGCTCATAGCTGAGGTTGTTGTCCTTTAGCAGCTTGCCTGCGATCTGCTTTCTGAGCGAAAGCGTGCCCGGCACGGGCGTATAGCGCGTCATGCCATGATCGAGCGCATACTTGGCCGCATCGCGAATGTATTCTGGGGTGTCAAAATCGGGCTCCCCCGCGCCAAAACCGATGACGTCCTCGCCGCGCGCCTTCATCTCCTTGGCTTCTGCATCGATGGCCAGCGTGACCGATGGCGCGATGCCCAGACAGCGCGCGGAAAGTGTAAGTGCCATATGAAATCATCCTTTCAATCCCAGGTGATGGAAAAAATACCTTATGAGCATTTTGCAATGTTCATAAGGTATTCTATGAAAAAAACGGATCTCCTGCCTCAAAAACGGACATTTCGTGTTAAAAAATGAATCTTTACGATATCATTCCTGCAAATTCACATTCCGGCATGGGATCTTTGCAGGGGTTCAACCGTTTGTGGTCAAGGCATGGGAGAATGCACCTCAAACCATCAAAATCTGGATGGATCAGCCCTCTGGGAAGGCATAACGCAGCCTCGGGTTCCTCGCTGCGCCCACCTCATCCAGCCGCCGAACGGGCGTATGGATCGGCGCTTGATGCAGCGATTCAGGATCGTCATGCGCCAGCTTGTGCAGCTCGCGCAGCACGTCCGCCGCCTGCTCGAGTGTGCTCTTGGACTCGGTCTCGGTGGGCTCCACCATCAGCGCTTCATGCACGATCAGCGGGAAATACATCGTGGGCGGGTGGATGCCGCGATCGAGCAGCCCTTTCGCGATGTCCATCGCGCTCACGCCCGTCTGCTTCTTGAGCGGCTCCAGCGCCATGACGAACTCATGCATGCAGATGCCATCGGTCGCCATCGGATAGATGTCCTTGATCAGATGCATCATATAATTGGAGTTCAGCACCGCGTTTTCGGCCGCCTCCGGGATGCCCTCGCGCCCCAGCGTCAGGATGTAACACAGCGCGCGCACCACCACCAGGAAGTTGCCATAGAACGACTTGACCGTACCGATCGTGTGGGCTGCGTCCTCAAAGGCGTAGCCATCATCCAGCTTGATCGGTTGATGCGCCGGCAGGAAGGGAACCAGGCAGTCCTTCACGCCCACGGGACCAGCGCCGGGCCCGCCACCGCCATGGGGCGTGCCGAATGTCTTGTGAAGGTTCAGATGCACCACATCAAAGCCCATATCGCCCGGGCGCGCCACGCCCATGATCGCATTCAGGTTGGCGCCGTCGTAGTAGTTCAGGCCGCCCGCCTCATGCACGATCTGCGTGATCTCCAGTATGTTCTTGTCAAACACGCCCAGCGTGTTGGGGTTGGTCAGCATCAATCCGGCGGTGTCCTCGCCCACAGCCGCGCGCAGCGCATCAAGATCCACGCCGCCCTCGGCATTGGAGGGCACCGATATCACCTGATAGCCCACCATTGCGGCGGATGCCGGGTTGGTGCCGTGCGCCGAATCGGGCACAATGATTTTGTTCCTGCCGACATTTCCATGATGCTTGTGATAGGCCTTGATCAGCAGCAGCCCCAGCAGCTCGCCATGCGCGCCCGCCGCGGGTTGGAAGCTCATCCGATCCATGCCGGTGATCTCGCACAGCATGGTCTCGGCATCGGTCAGCAGCCGCAAGCTGCCCTGCACCGTGTGCACGGGCTGCAGCGGATGCACGCGCGAAAAGCCGGGCAGCGCCGCCGCCTCTTCATTCACGCGGGCGTTGTATTTCATCGTGCAGGAGCCCAGCGGATAAAAGCCGTCGTTCACGCCATGCGTGCGCTTGCTCAGCGCGGTATAATGGCGGCTCAGATCGATCTCGGACAGCTGCGGCAGCCGCGCGGGCGACGTGCGCCGAAGGTTCTCGGGCAGTTCTGCGCGGGGCACGTCCAGCTTGGGCAGCAGCGACAGTGCGCGCCCTTCGGCGCTGATCTCATACAACAGCTTCATCGTGCCACCTCCTTCAGCGCGTCCACCAGCTGATCCATCTGCGCCTTGGTGTTCATCTCGGTGGCGCACCAAAGGATGTTGCCATCATCGAGCGGCAATCCACCCAGAATGCCCCGTTGTTCCAGTTTTTGCATCAGCAGCTGTGCATCGATCGGGCAGCGCGTCACGAATTCATGGAAGAACTCGCCCTCATGCACGACCTCAAACCCGGGCAGCGCGCAGATCGCCTGATTGAGATAGACGGCCTTGCTGTGGCATTGGTTCGCCACCTCAATCAGCCCGTCGCGCCCCATCGCGGCCGCATACACCGATGCCGCCATCGCGCACAATGCCTGGTTGGAGCAGATGTTGCTCTGCGCCTTCTCACGTCGAATGTGCTGCTCGCGCGCCTGCAATGTCAGCACGAACGCACGCTTCCCATCCACATCCACGGTCTCGCCCACGATGCGGCCAGGCAGCCGACGAACCATCGCCATGCGCGTGGCCATGAACCCCAGATACGGCCCGCCGAACGCCAGCGGCAGCCCGAGTGGTTGCCCCTCGCCCACGGCGATGTCCGCGCCCAGCTCGCCCGGGGTGGCCATCAAAGCCAGCGCGATCGGGTTCACGCCCATGATCACCTTCGCGCCCGCCTGATGCGCGATCTCAATGATCGCCTGCGCATCCTCAAACAGCCCGTAATAGTTGGGTTGCTGGAAATATACCGATGCCACGCCATCATGAAGCAGCGATTTGAGCGCCTCGATGTCCATGCGTCCATCCAGCTCGGGCACGCGGATCACCTCGGCATCCGCACCGTCCGAATAGGTCTGGATGGTGCTCATCACCATGGGCTGAATCGTGCTCGCTACCAGCGCAGATGTGCGCTTTTTGTCGCGGCACATGGTCAGTGCCTCGGCGGCGGCGCTCGCGCCATCATACACCGATGCATTGCTGGCGTCCATGCCGGTCAGCTCGGCGATCATGGTCTGATATTCGAAGATGGACTGCAAGATGCCCTGGCTAATCTCCGCCTGATAGGGCGTATAGGCCGTCAGGAAGTCCTCCTTGGCAATCACGCTCTTCACGATGGAGGGGATATAATGGTGATACGCGCCCGCGCCGCGAAAGATGGAATCGAACACGCGATTCTCGCCCGCATAGGCCTGCATCAGGCGGATCACTTCCAGTTCAGACGCGCCCTCTGGCAGATCGAGTGAGGAAACCAGCATCTGCTCCGGCACCGCCTGATAGAGATCCCGCATCGATTCAAGCCCGATGGCGCCCAGCATCTGGCTGCGCTCGGCAGCCGAGGAAGGAATGTAGCTTCCCATCTTATTGCTCCTCTATGAACGCCTGATATGCCGCGGCATCCATCAATTCCTCGGTCGCGCTGATGCCCTGCACCTCGCAGATCCAGGCCTCGTAGGGCGACTGGTTCATCTGCTCTGGTGCATCGTCCAGCGCGCCATTCACATTCGAAACGCAGCCGCTGACCGGGCTGAATACATCCGAGACCGCCTTCACCGACTCGATATCGGTGAACGATTCGCCGCACACTACGTCCGCGCCCTCGAGCGGCAGATTGATGTACACGATATCGCCCATCTGGCTCTGCGCGAAATCGGTGATGCCCACGCGGGCGCAGGTGTCCGTCAGGAATTCGACCCACTCGTGCGACTTGGAATACTTCAAATTGGCCGGAATGTTCATGAGAAAGCCCTCCTCCGTTGTTGTGTGTGATATATATCAGCCGCGCTTATAAAACGGCAATGCCACGATCTCAACCGGGATGCGCCGTCCGCGCACGTCCACCTCCAGCGTGGTGCCCTGCTCGGCATGCGCCGAATCGATCAGCGCCATCGCATACGCGCCACCCAGATGGGGCAAATGCGTGCCCGATGTGGTCTGGCCGATCTTCACGCCGTCCAGATACACATCCTGATGCTCGCGCACGATGCCCTTTCCCGTCACCTTCAGTCCCACGCGCGCGCGCAATGGGGTGTGCCCCGCGAGCGCCTGCTTGCCGATGAAATCGGGCTTGTCCATCTTGACAGCCCAACTGAGCCCCGTCTCCAGCGGAGAAATCTCGTCGTCCATCTCATGCCCATACAGCGGCATGCTGGCCTCCAGCCGAAGCGTATCCCGCGCGCCCAGCCCGCAGGGGATCAATTCCAGCGCCTCGCCCGCCTCCATCAGCATAGCCCAAAGGCGCGGTGCGTCCTCGGCCGATGCATACAGCTCATAGCCATGCTCGCCGGTATATCCGGTGCGCGACAGGACGCAGCGAATGCCGCCCACATCTGCCTCCGGCACAAAATGATAGTACTTGGTTGGCATCTGCTCGGGCGAAACCAGCTTGCTCAGGATCGCCTTGGCATTCGGCCCCTGCAACGCCAATTCGCACAGCGAATCGGATAGATCCGTGAACTGCACATCCCCAAACAGCTTGCTCCTCATCCAGGCGACGTCCTTTTCGCAGTTGCCCGCATTGATCACGACCATGTACTTATCCTGATGATGGCGGTACACGATCAGATCATCCACAATGCCGCCTTGCTCGTTCAGCATGGGGGAATAGCGCACCTGGCCATCCACCATATTCGTGAAATCGTTGCTCAGCAGCATGTTTAGGTTGCGCAGCGCATCCGGTCCTTCATACATGACCTCGCCCATATGGCTCACATCAAACAGCCCAGCCTTCGTGCGCACGGCCATGTGCTCCGCGATCACGCCGGAGGGATACTGCACCGGCAGCAGAAACCCGGCAAACGGCACAATCTTGCCATGCAGCGCCACATGCGCATCATACAATGGGGTCTTCTTCTCCATCATTCACAGCTCCTTCATTTGCATAAAAAAAGGCACGCCCAATCAGGGTGCGCCTCCGTCCAAGACCTGAAAGATTCTCCCCGCCACGATATCCATGGAAGGAATTGCTTCGTCGGTGCCGCATATTGCGGCTCTTCGGAGTTCGTCCGGAACCGGTCCTTTTGCCTGAGAGTTGCGTGCGCGGTCCCCTTCGGCGCCAATGCTGGTCTCTCCCGGTTCCATCAACCGAGCCCGCAAGCGGGCATATGAAGTTGTCAATCACATTGTAGTATGAATGTCTCGGGCTGTCAAGATCATAGCGTGCTAAATTTGCGCGACTGGTGCGATATGGGAACATTCGCATGTCATACAGCGTCAAAATGAGCAGAAATGCAAAGTGTTATTTACGGAGAGGAGACCGATATGAAGAGAATCATCTGTTTGCTGCTGAGCCTGATTTTGTGCCTTGCCATGCCCTTCGCCGCGATGGCCGCAGAGGGGGATGACGTGGATCCCGCGATCTATCCCATGCACCCCGCGATGGATTCGGTGCTGCGCACCACAGGCATCGGCACCGAGCCGCCCTTTGATGTGCAGAATGATGAGGTCGTCTGGACGGTGCTATACCTGATGGGCGTGAACTGGAGCAACAGTTTTGATGCCATCGTGCCGGAAGGTGCGGATCTGCTCGTGCCCGCGACGCTGATGGAGCAGTTCGCGCGTGCCGCCTTTGCGGAATTCACTGAGCTGCCCGAGATCCCGATCGCGCTTTCGTTCAGCGTGGCTTATGACGAAGAGACCGAGACCTATGCGCTGGCCGGGTCGGATGCGGGCGATTCCTATACCGAAATCGACGCCATTCAGATGAACGATGACGGCTCGGCCAAGGTCACGCTCGGGCTGTATATGTACAGCGAAGAGGGTTCCATAGGCAGCCTGGATTTCACGCTGGTGCCCGATCCGAACGTGGGCGATGGCTCCCCGTTCGCCTATCGCATCGCCTCCATCGGCTAAATATCTCCTGGGGCTTTATCGCATGGCGCATTGACATGGTTCAATCGCGCCGTGCGTTTTGCGTTTTGGGGTGCGCAAATGATGGTTTTGGCAGACTTTAGACGGTTCTTGTAGCGTTTGTGTTGTGCCTCGCTTTTGCATTTGGTACACTATCATCAATGAAAGGGAGGAGAGCATGATGGATCGAACGCTGCTGAAGTCCCATTTTCATCTGATCGAACTGGCCGAGTGCTCGAAGACCGAACTCGAGATGGCGCTGATCGCCGTCCATCACACCCATGGCTGTAGCTATATGGATTGCCATCACAGCGGAATACGCCCCGACATGCTCAAGAACAGACGCCTCGATGATGCCGTCGAATATGTGGAGATTGCCCGCGCCTACGTGGAGCACATGCTCGATGAATATGAGCAATTGCAGCTGCCCGCCAGCCTCCCCTTGGAGCCGGTGAACTTCGCGCACATCGGGGGCATCGCAATCGATGATCCATTTCTCAGCATATTCGTGCAAGAAAAGATCAATCGGTATAGCACCGAAATCGGGGCTGTGATTGAACAGCTCAACCAGACGATACAGCACTTGAAGCAATCGATACTCGATCCAGTCCAATGGTGACAATCCATGATATGCGTTTTGTATTAGGACGTGTTTCATGGCAATTGCATTGCCGCAGGGTCCGAGAATATCTACACGATCATCAATCATAAGGAGGTCAACATGATGAACCAAACGTCGGCAGTACCCATTGCGCACCTCGTCGAACTGGCCGAGAATGCGAGAATCGAGCTAGAGAGGGCGCTGTCCTCACTCGATCGCGCCCGCAGTTGGAGCATATTTGATATGCTCGGCGGTGGGTTCATCTCTGGTATCATCAAGCACAATCGCATGGATGAGGCCGCCGAACATGTGGAGTCCGCCCGCGAGTATATCGAGTGCTTGCAGTATGCTTATCAGCAGACGCAGCTGGCCGCCGATCTGCATTTGGATATCGGGGATTTCGCGCGCTTCGCGGACATCTTCTTTGATGGCCTGTTTGCCGATGTGTATATGCACAGCAAGATCAATGAATACAAAGGCAAGATCGAGTCCGCATTGCGCCAACTCAACCAAATGATAAGGCACCTGAATCAGGCAATGCATGACCCGTCCCAGCGGTAAATCCAGGCAGGATAGGAGGTCCGGATAAAATATCGGACTACGCAATAAGGCCCAAATATTGTCTGCCCACGCCGCCCA
>JAJDGF010000070.1 GCA_030265545.1 Eubacteriales bacterium OttesenSCG-928-N13 | reverse complement strand
TATTCCGACGTTCCCTTCCGTGCTGTCGATTATCATATCAACAAGCCATAGCACGTCTGGATCGGTAATCTTCTTGTGGATTAAGGTTTTCAGCGTATCATGGCGGATCGAATAGAAGTATTTCGAAATATCGCCCTTCAATATCCATCCGTCGCTCCCGTGCCGCCTGGAATACCTCCGCAAGAACTCTTGAAGCCTGTCAAGCCCGAAATGCGTACCTTTCCCGACTTGCGACGCGTAGTTGTCCGTTATGAACGATCGCGTAATTATCGGTTCAAGCACATTATCACAAAGCGAATGTTGAACAACCTTGTCTTTATAGCTGTTCGACATAACAACGCGCCGCTTCGGTTCGTAAACTTCAAACGTGTTGTACGGCGAAAGCCGATACGTTTTCGTTTTAAGCTGATAACTTAACAGGTTCAGCGCTTCAAGAAGGTTCACTTCAAGCTTTGCCGCCGCTCCCTTCCATCTCTTGCCGCACCGCGCCTTTCGGTACGCCTTGTAAAGATTTTCGAAGTCGTGAATTTGTTCGTATTCCGTCATAATAAAAAATCCTCGCTGTTTCTAACCTTCGCCAGCCGCTCGCGCGGTATGCCCCGGTATCGGCGATCCTGTATTTGTCGCCGCTGTGGTTCGCGGCGAAGGGATACACCTTCCTTTGATGGCGGTATTCTGTTTTCGGCTTGCGCCTACTCAATCGCATTATCCACCGAAGCGGGCGAACGCCGATATTGCCGTTGTACGCGTTGTTGTTGTTCAGCGTGCCGTCCGTATTGACGTACCGGACGTTGCGAGCGTTCGACGAATTAGGCGTAACAAGATGTACCCCAACGGTTTTCAAGCTCTCGTTTTATCCCGCTTTTTCCACGCGGCGATCATGTACTTAACGTCAAGCGCGAGTTTTGACCAGTATTCGCAACTGCTCGCGTTGATGAAGCCTTGTTCGTGCGAAAGCTCTATGAAGAAAAGAAGCTCCTTGCAATAGGTCAATGCCTGTGCTTGAAGCTCCGCCCGTTTCTGTCGTTCCTGCGCGTCAAGAAGGTTTAATTCGTTCGCCTCCAGCGCGCATTCGTAAATATCAATCGCTTTATCCTGTATCCGGTTTACAAGTGTAAATCGGTACTTCTTCGGGAAGCGCTCCGTGCTGTTCGTAATTGTGAAGGTGTGTTTAATCAAGTCTTTGCACTTCACAATTACGTTGAATTCCGAAGGCTCTTTCCGCTCCCGCTCGCGCCCCTGCATATATGCACCGTTCCTTTCGTATCCTCTCGATCAACGCGAGATCGTCGGCGCAACCGTCGAAGTTGAAGCCCTCTTCGGTTACTGTCAGCGTTCCCGCGTTTCCTGTTACCGTATGCCCGCGTATCGTTATTCTATCCGCGGCGCATTCTTCGCAAGGAAGCGAAAGTTCCGTGAACATATTTGCGATCACGCACGATAATTCCGCCTTCGTGCAAGCGTACCGTTTTAACATTCGATCCGGCGTAGTGCTTCATTCCAAACGCCCGTCGTCGTGATCCCGTTAAGGTTGTCGAACAGGATCAAGAACGGATTTGTCGTTATGTCGTTAAAGATAACGGCTTCAAGCATTGTTACGCGGCTGTCCAGCCCGTTGATAAGGTTCAAAAGGTTTCCCGCCACGTTTTCGTCAAGGATTGCTTCAAGTCCCGCCATCCATTCGTTGAAGTCCGCCGTCGCCTCGATTTTGAAAGCGTTCATATACGCTTCAAGCGCGGCGTATTGCCCGTCGCCCAAGAGTTTCAGCGATCCCATATACGATGTAAGATCGTTGTATTCTTGAAGGCTTAAATCTTTGTATTCCTCGAACCATGCTTGAAGCTGGGCGTTGAATGCGGTCGTGTCGATCTGCTGAACAACGGCGGCGACAACGCCGCAAAGCTCGCTATTCAATCGCTGATCTGTGATATTGCCTTGCGTGATAGCCGTAACGCCCGCTTGAACCGTGATGTCCGCCAGCACAAGTTCGTAAATATCCGCGTCGCGCTGAATTGCTGGCGCAACGGGCGCGGCGGAAAACGCCGACGATTTGACCGCCGCCGCAATGGTTCGGTTCGTCAAGTCCCAGCGAATTACGATCCTGTCGATCCTCTTCAACTGTCCGTCCGCCGTCGAAAGCGTGATCGAAAGGTCGCTTGTATTCATGTAGAAATAGCCGTTGATCCATGCTTTACCCGCTCGAATGTTGATTGTCATACCGTCGTTTACAACGACTTGAAGCCCCGAAGAGGGAAGCGGGAATACACCGTTTCCGATGAACGACGCGAAGTAACTTGCCCAGTCCTCCGCCTTATACGTCCGGTCGCCGGAAACGCTATTAAAGAAACTCGATTTTTCCATGCTGTTACACCCCTTTATTTTGTGATTTGTCGTATTTGCGTTAAGAGCGCGGGCAAGCTCTCGCCGAATGTAATATTGATTGCGTCGCCGCGCGCCTCGTACGTTTCCGCGATCTCCGTTATACGAACGTCGATCCGAACGCCCCAGCGCTTATTTACGCAAGTCACGCGGTCGCCCAAGTCGTAATCCTCGCGGTATTTTAAGTTCGCATTCGTATTGATCTTCGATCCGAACGCGAGCGTTTCGGCATAGTTTGAAAGTTCCTCCGCCCCGCGAGCGGCAAGAAGCGCTAAATAATCAGCGTCGGAAAGAACGATCGTATTGTCGTTTTCGTCCTCGTATTCCTGCGTTATGTCGGTCGCGTTTATAAATACTTCGTCGCGATCGAGCGCCGAAGCCGTGCCGCCGACTTCCGCAACCTTCCGTGGCGATCCCTCTTTTTCCTCGCCGCCGACGTAAGCGGTTGATTTGAGATTTTCAATGCTGTTCGTGTAATCCTGTTCGACGATGTTATCGAACTCTTGACTAAAAATACAAGGCGCATTCCCCGCGGCATTGTCCGCCGTAAGATTGCGCCCTTCGTAAACTGAAAAAATATGCTCGCCTGTTCTCGGATTTGTTTTTACGCGAATACCCAGCTTTGCCGCCTTCGCCGCCGTTTCCGCGGCAAGCAAGGCGTTTGAAAACTTCTCGGAAGCGTATTCAATAACGCCGCTTTCGGTGTCCGGATCGTCTGTCGCGATAGAAAAGTTCGGAATGCTCCGAACCGCTCCGGCTTCCGTGCAAGTCTGCCGGACGATCGCGTATAAAATGCTCTGCGTTGTGTCATTTCTAACGATCTGCGTTTTGATAATCCGTTTCCCGATCCACGAAAGAAGGAATTTGCCTTGAACCTCGATTTCCTCCAGCCCTTGCGAATTCTTCGTAATAGAGATATAGCGGATTTCCGCCGCCTCTTCGCTTCCGCGCTTTAGAATGATGTTGTTCTTCACAAGCATTTTCGCGTGTTCCTCGGTGAATGGAACAAGCAATTTGAATTCTCCGCATGACCAGTAACGGCGCGTCCATATCAAGGACGTTATCTTCTCGACGATCCCTTGAAGCGTCATTTCCCGATCGTAAACGTATAATTCCATCATTACACCCCCAAGTACAAGTTATTATGATAGATTGATACTTCGAGATTTTCCGCGTTCGTTTCCGCTGAATACCGGAAAAGGTTGTCGCCCACGGCAAGCTGTAAATACGAACTGTCAACGTCAAGATAACGGAAAGCGTCGGACGTGATCCCGCCGCGTTTCAGCTTCACCGCCTTTTCGCCGTATCCGGTCGATACTGTTAGCACGTCGCCCGCCTCCAGCTCGATATTCAGCTTTATAAACTCTTGCGTATCGACGTTCAATAACTGCGGATTTGTCAGCGCGCCCAGCGCGCGGAACTCAATTCGAATACCGCTCTTCACGTCGCCGGAATTGAAAACGTTCACGATCAGCGACGGCTGGCGATATCCGATTTGCCATCCCTCCGTGATCTCCAATCCGTGCGGAACAGGGAATTCGAACCCGCCGATCCATGTTGCGATATCCTCGCGCGTTTCCGCCTCTTCCCGCCAGAACGGATTAAGGCAAGATAATTGAACCGTGAATTGTTCGAATATCTTTTTACGCTTGAAGATCGGCGCGTCGTCGATCTTGCAACCGATAACCCGCTTGAAGTCGCCGAACTCATACGTCAACGTCGCTTCGTACTGCGGATTTAATATCCTGTTCAGCGTCCGGCGTAGGTTCTGAACCGCGGCTTTGTCCCGCTCCTTGATGTGTCCCACGATGTCAATATCGCGGCTTTCGATCCTGTATCCCAAGTAAGTGTCGCCGTCTTGCCCCATGCTGTTTGTCGAATAGATCGCGTTTCGCACGTCGGACAATCCGGTAACGTCCTTGAAATTAACATGATACGAAGAAGCGGGGGAAAAGACTATGCTTTCCCCCCGCTCGTTTGTGTAAGTCAATGTTTCTGTTGTTCTCATGCCATAACCTCCCGCGCGATCTGCCGGAACTGCCGCGCCGCTTCCCGCTGTTGCTGGGCGTAGCTCGTTTCGTTCGCATAGATGTTTTGTACCACCTCGACGGTCGGCGTTGCGCTTCGGCTTCCGCTCTGCTGATCGGCGGAAGAGAATTCCGGAACAACGTTCGCGGTTTCCTTGCGGATCGTGTTTTCAACGTCCCGCATTTCCCGCGCGAAGCCGTCGCCCATACCGCGCGCCATGAACTCGCCGATATTCGCAAATACCTTCGACGGGGAATTGATTTGCATTTCCGCTTCGACGGCGGCAACGATAGCGCGCATCATTGACCGAACTTTACTTTCCAGCCATCCGGACATATTTTCGAAGCCCTGCCAGATACCGCGCACCATTTCTTCGCCCGCCGCTGTGAAGTCCTTGATAAAGGATCGAAGCGCCGTGATGATCGGTTGTACGATCTGCGGAATTTTTCCGGTGATCTGCGGAATGCCCGCGATCATGCCTTCGGCAATGCTTTTATCGAAGTTCGTTCCCTCGGTTACGAATTTTTGATGTTGCGCGACGAAGGCGGTAATAATGCTTTGCACGATCTGCGGAATTTTTCCGGTAATCTGAACGATCGCCGAAATCATGCCCGCGGCGATATTCTTGTCGAAGTCCTGTCCGGCTTGATTAAGCCTTTGCGCTTGCGCGGTCAATCCTGTTATAACTTGTTCGACGATCGCGTTTACCGCCTCGGAAAGCCCACCGATATTCGCGATAATGCCGTCGTTCACGGCTCGCACCGCTTCGGCGGCGGTAAGCTGTCCCGCTCCGCCCATCGCGGCGGTCATATCGCTTTCAACTCCGCCCATGCTGTCGGTGAAGCCCACGCCCACGCCTTCGCCCATGTTTTCGCCTATTTCGGCGAAAACGGTTGAAGGGGAATGTATCCCGAAAAAGCCCTTGATACCATCGACAAGCCCTTTTGCCCAGCCGGATACCTTTTCCCATAGCCATGAAGCCGCGTTGCTGATACCTTCCCAAAGTCCTTTAATAAGGTTTCCGCCCGCTTCGACAAGCTGATATACAAGCCCGCCGATTGCTTCGACAATGCCCGTTATGATTTGCGGTACTGCCTTCACGATTTCAATTATAATCGTCGGCAAATTCTCGATCAGCGCGACGAATAATTGAACGCCCGCCATAATGATCTGATCTATGTTCCCGATCAGCGCGTCCACGATACTGCTTATAATTTGCGGGATCGCCTGTACGATCGTAACGATGATTTCCGGCAACGCCTGTATCAGCGCGACAAGAAGATCAATGCCCGCTTGAATGATAAGCGGTATATTCTCCATAAGCGCCGTTACAATCCCGTCGATGATTTGCGGGATCGCCTCGACGATCGCCGTTATGATCTCCGGAAGCGCCGCCACAAGCGAAACAAGAAGATCAATGCCCGCTTGTATGATCTGCGGTATCGCCGAAAGCAAGCCGTCGATAAGGCTTGTTATCAGCGTCGGAAGCGCGGCGATCAATACGGGGATTGCTTGTATCACGCCTTGCGCCAGTCCAGTTACAAGCTGTAAAGCCGCGTCGATCAGCATGGGTATATTGTCGATCAGCGTTTGCACGATCGTTAAAACGCATTGAACAATCGTCGGAATAAGTTTCGGTAATGATTGTCCCAGCCCCGCCGCCAGTCCCGCGATAAGCTGTGCCGCTCCGTTTATAAGAAGCGGTATCATTTCCGCGATACCATCGACAAGCGTTTCGACGATCTGAACCGCCGCCGTCGCGAGCGTCCCCGCACTCGATACAATGCCGGATATAAGCGCCGTTATCATTTCAACGCCCATATCTACGAATTCAGGCAAATTCTTTACGATAAGATTTAGAACGTCCGATATCCCGTCGCCCAGCGCGCTTGCCATTTTCGAAACGTCGCCTTCCGCCGCCATAACAGCTTTAGAAAACTTCGTCATAATCGGGATACCCTCTCCGGCGAGCGTGTCAAGGAAGGGAAGGGCGATCAGCGAAGCCGCGTTCTTTAACCCGTCCATTCCCGCGGAAAGGACTTGTAATTTGTCGTTGAACGCTCCCAGCCTGTTTACGGCATCTTCGGAAAGAATGAAGCCCATTTCGGCGGCTTCCTCTCCAAGCTCTTTGAATGCCGCCGAACCCGCGTCAATAACGCTGTTTAGTTCCTGCGCGGATTTTCCGAATAACTGCATGGCGAGCGCGTCCCGCTCTGTTTCGTTCTCGATCTCTCCCAGCGCGTCGATACACTCCCAATAAACGTCGTTACTATCCCGAAGTTCTCCGTTCGTATCCGTTACCGCAACGCCCAGCGTTTTATAAGCGTCGGCATACTGCGCCGATCCGTCGCGGGCGCTGTCCATCGACTTGATGTTCTTTGCCATCGACTTCGTAAGCGTGTTTACTTCTACGTCGATAAAGCGCGCGGCGTATGCGTACTTTTGAAGATCGTCGGTCGATTGCCTCGTAAATGTCGATTGCGTTATCAGATCGTCGGCAAGGTTAGAAGCCGATACGGTCAGCCCCGCGAGCGCCGAAGCCGCACCCAGCGCTGCCGTGCCTAATGCCGCCATAGCTGTTCCGAATGCTTTTCCGACTTTTCCGACTGTTTCGCCGACGCTCTCCCAGTCAACCTTTGATTTTTTAAGTTCCGAAGATGTATTGTCAATCTCTTTTTGCGTCTTGACCATCTCCGCTTTTGTGTTGTTAAGGTTCGTTTGCATTTTTTGAAATGCCGGATCGGTCGGTTCGATACCCGCTTCCCGCATTTTCTGCAATGCCTTTTCCGCCTCTTCAACCTTCTTCGACTGTTCGGCAAGCTGTTTTTTTAGAACTTCTTGTTTTTTCGTCAAAGCCTCCGTTCCGGAAGCGTTGTCGGCAAACTCCGCCGTTACCAGCTTCATTTCCGAACCGATCTCGCGAAGGGAGGAATTTATTTCTTTACAGGCGGAACGGTATTCTTTTTCGCCTTCAAGTATGATCTGCGATTTGATTTGTTCTTCTTTTGCCATTTATAACCCCCCAAACACGTCGTCGATATCCGCTTCGCGCGGCTCTGGCTTGAAGCGATCCGGATTGAATTCTTTGTGAATTCTAAAAAGCGTCATAATTTTGTACGGTGTCATGCGCCATACTTCGGTTTCAGTCCACCGAAGAAGCGTCACGCCTATATAAAGCAAGCGGGCAAGGTCGATTATTCCTTGCCCGCCGTCACGTTTTTTTCGTCGTCCTCTTCGTAGTCGTCGTCCTCTTCGTCCCTTTCGGGCGGTTCGGGCGTTCCGCTGTTGCCCATCGAAAACGCCTTGAAGATCGAATTCTTCACTTCAAGGAAGTTCCCCGTATGGATCAAGCGTCCGACTTCTTTTTCTGTAAGCTCCGCTTCGCCTTCTTCCGCTCCTTCGTTAAGAAGAACGGTCAAAAGCCAGCGAAGATTTTTTATGCTATCCTTGCCGGAAAGCATTTCGTCGAGCTTGTCAAAGCCGCCGAATTTGTCTTGCATTTCGTCGATCGCGTTCAAGCTGAAAAGAAGATATCTTTCCTTGTCAAGCGTGATCGGGTAACGTCCGTCTTTAATTGCGCTCATAATAAATAAGGCGGGAAGCATATTTCAGCTTCCCGCCAGCCCCCTTTCATAATTCAATTTTAGCCGCCAGTTACGTTCGGCTCGCGTACTGCTGTAAACCACGCCGCGGCAACGGTGTTCGTAGGTTCGGAAACGTGTTCCGCCTTCCATTTGCCGTCCGGTCGCTTGATGAAGTTCCCGACGATCTCCGGCGTAGTGAATTCGATACTATCGCCTTTCGTGGTGTAGCTTTCATCGGGGATCGCGAATTTGACTTTGTAAAGCCAGATATACTTGTACTTTCCGCCCGTCTTTCGCGCGCGGAAGCCGATTGCGAAGTACGGCGCTTCGTCCGTGTCTGCACCGTATACCACGTTATCGTCGTCCTGCGTCTGCCCAAGAAGGGCGGCGAGATCAGCGGGCAAAAGGTCGTTGACGTTAAGCGTAATTTCGCCCGAAACGAACTCTTTTACCACTTCGTCCGCGCCGTCGTCGGCGTAAAGAATAGCTTCCGCAACCTCCACGGAAAGCTCCGCGGAAATCGCCTTCGCCAGTCTAACGGGCGTACCGTATGTTTCTTCACCGTTCGAACCCTCTGTAATGCTCGCGCGGTAAAGGTCGCGTAAACCGATTGTTGCCATATTGTTTATACCTCCATATACTTGATTTCTACGGGAACGTGGAAGTATCCCGTATCGCGTTCGAAAACCTCCGGATCGAAAACAATACCGAAGAACCCAGCAGATTTAAGCGCCGTTTTTGCGCGGCGCATTAAGGCGATATAATCCGATTTCGAATATATATCCACCCTGTATGTGAATTCCTCCGCGTCGCTGTCGTCGTCCGTGAAGTGTGTGTCGCGCCCCACGACAAGCTGATACGTTATGAAGGTTTTCGCCTTGCCGTCGTACTTTAGGCGCGCAACGGGAACGCCCAGCGCTTCAAGTGTTTGTTTTAGAAGTCTGTCAACGTCCATCTTGCTTTTCCTCCCATACGCGGCGCATTTCTGCGTTTACGTCGTCCGCCGCTTTCGTATTTGCCGCCGTGAACCACGGGCGCGCGGGCATATTTGACCGCCCGTATTGAAGAACGAAGCCTTTAGTTGCATTGCGTACCCCGTGACGGTCTTTCCCGTCCGGATACACTTCAACCATTTTCCCGCTGTCCTTGTCTTTGACTTTCGATACGACAATGGACTTTGCAAGATCGCCCGTGCTTCGATCTCCCTTGAATGTTGATGTTATTTCGTCCTCTTGTGCCTTCTGCATGACCGCGCCGCCCGCTTTCAGCATTTCCGGTACTGCTTCCGTGGCGATCTGTTCTTGCCGAAGCATTGAATTTTGAAGATCGTCAAGCCCGACGACGTTAAATTTCGCCATCTTCGTCGCCGCCTTCCGCTTCCGGCGCGTCCTGTGCCTCCGGAAGATTGACAAGCGTTAATTCGATGAACTCGCCGTTCTTGTGAAGATATGTGCGAAGGACGCGATACCGCTTCCCGCTCGCGACGGGGAATTCCACGATCTCTTGCCCGCTATATTCGAGCGCCCGAACGTCGAACTTCATTTCCGCCATGTATCCCGCTTGCGACGCTTTGTAAAACTCCGAATATCCCACGGACTTTTTATCCGCGAATACCGTTGTCGCCGCCTCCGGCTTGTCTACGGGGAAGCCGTGTTCGTTCGTCAATTCCTCCGGTTCAGATAACGCGATCAGCGTAATTTGTTCAGTCCACCGCATTATCCTTCACCCGCGCTTTCGTTGATGTGTTCGCCGGACAAGCTCAACGCGCACTTCAAATAATCATAGGCGGCGCGGTAACGCTCCGCGCCTTCGTCATAGCCGAATTCCGCCTTTGCGTAAAGTACAATCGCCCGTTCAAGAAGAGGATCGCCCGCCGAAGCGGACGATCCTTCTTCATTTTCCGGAACGATGATACCGACAAGGCGAAGATCGGCGATTGCGGCGTTGATTAAGTCGGTGACTTCTTGATCGAAAGCCGTTCCGCTGATACGCAACGCCAGCTTTACCTTGTCAAGCATTTGTTATTCCTCCCGTTAGGCGGTCGCCTTGACCAGCTTCACGACTGCTTCGCCCAGCGCGGGTGTGCAATCGAAGATCGCGATACCGCTATATTTATAGCTGTTCGTGTTGATGTCGTACGCGCTCTTTACGCCGATGTTCTCGGCAAGGTTCGCGCATACCTTCTTGAAGTCGCCCAAGAAGGCTTCATGCTCCGCGACGTAATCCGAAAGAAGAACCGGATACCCGTATACGAAGTAGTTATTGCCCTGCACGGTGACGATATGGTTTTTGCTGTTGTCCTGTAACGGCATGAAGTCAACGAACAAGGTTTTCTTGCTCATAACGAATTTGCCGTTTGCGTCATAGCCCGCGGGAAGAAGCCCGATCAGCGCTTGCACGTTTGCGGACGTAAGCGAAGCCGTTTTTGCAACGGTAACGCTATTATCCGCGCCCCATGTGTTCGCTTTGTCAATGCCCTTCGGCTGGTTCGAACCCGTGCCGTTGATGAAGAAATCTTCGATCTTGCGGGCGATTGCCTCGGCGAGCATATTCACGATCCATGCTTCGAATGCCGCAATACTCATTGTCATAACGGTATCGGAAATCTGAACCAGCTTCACGATCTCGTAACCGGAAAGCGAAACGTAAGTCAGTGTATCCGCGGCGGGTGTGATTGCCGCGTTCTCTGCATGGAGGGCGGCGGCGTTGTTTGCGCCTTCGACGGCGAACTTTACCGCGCCTTTAACGTGAAGAAGTGTT
>JAJDGF010000069.1 GCA_030265545.1 Eubacteriales bacterium OttesenSCG-928-N13 | reverse complement strand
GCCGTCACCCTGCCGCCTGATATCGTTACCTCTGCGTTGCTTCCATATCCTCCCGAGCCGATCCCGGCGCCGAAAGTGCTGCCCGTGGCCGTCACACTGCCGCCTTTGATCGTTACGGTTGCATCACTAGCATAGGATCCCGAGCCGATCCCGGCGCCCCAAGCGCCGCCCCTGGCCGTCACACTGCCGCCTTTGATCGTTACGATTGCATCACTATCATAGGATCCCGAGCCGATCCCGGCGCCCCAAGCGCCGCCCGCGGCCGTCACCCTGCCGCCTGTGATCGTTACGATTGCATCACTATCATAGGATCCCGAGCCGATCCCGGCGCCCCAAGCGCCGCCCGCGGCCGTCACCCTGCCGCCTGTGATCGTTACGATTGCATCACTATCATAGGATCCCGAGCCGATCCCGGCGCCCCAAGCGCCGCCCCTGGCCGTCACCTTGCCGCCCGAGATGGTGACATCTGCGCTGCTATAATCACGCCCCGAGCCGATGCCCGCGCCAAAGGAGCCGCCCGTGGCCGTCACGGTGCCGCCAGAGATGGTGACCGTTGCGCTGCCACTATATCCCGAGCCGATGCCCGCGCCATTGTAGCCGCCCTTGGCCGTCACGTTGCCGCCCGAGATCGTCACGGTGGCGTTTGCAGACATGCCAGAGCCGATGCCCGCGCCATAATATCCGCCCGTGGCGTTCACTGTGCCGCCCGAGATGGTGACCTCTGCGCTTCCCGTATTGCCCGAGCCGATGCCCGCGCCATCTTCGCCGCCTTGGGCCGTCACGGTGCCGCCCGAGATCCGGATTTGATAACCGTTTGCCCTTGTCCCGCCCCCGATCCCCGCATGGCTTGAATAGATAGGCCTTGATTCCTGCACCAGCGCGCGGATCTCGCCGCTCTGGATATGGATTTCGCCGCTGCTCTGACCGCCGATCACGCCGCTGGATGCATTGCTGTTCGTACTTGGCCGATGATAGGCATACAGCTTGCCCGGCTTCTTGCTGCTCAGGTTCTGGATGGTCAGTGATGCGCCATCCTTCACTTCCAATGCGGGCGCGCCTGCTGCGCTGCTCACCAGCACATTCAGCCCGCTCAGCTTGAGCGTCGCCTTGCCGTTTCCGCCCAGGACCTTGAATGGCGTGCTGCCATCTGTCAGGTTCATCGTCACATTATCGAGCGTGATCTGCGCGCTGCAGGTGACCACGATGTGTTGGCTTGTCGTTGTGCCCTTGATGATGTAGTTTCCGCTGTTATTGATTAGAACATCGTCACCCGCATCGCTCAGAGTGATCACAGTCTGCTTCGCCGCCTTGGGCTGCACACCCTCGGCCAGCGCAACGCTGCCCATCGCCAGCATGATCGCCAGCACCAAGATCCCGACCCATAACACGTTTCGTTTCATAGATTATTGCCCTCCCCTTTGTGTCAAGGTGTTCAGCATACAGTATATTTACATAATACACCAATTTTTGCCATTTCGTCAATAGCATTCCGCGCCATAATACAGAGCAACAGCCGAAAGAGATGCACTCCTTCGGCTGCTGATTGCGATGGGGCAGGTTTGATTTATGCCTGCGCAGGTTCTTCCACGATCTGTTGCTCGACGGCGCCTGCCTTGGGCTTGCCCAGGTATTCGGGCAGCTGCATGCCGGCCATATCAAACATCTCATTCATGGGCGGGATGCTCTTCATCATGCCGCTGACGAAGTTGGCGGTGGCGGTCTTGCCGTCCTTCTCGCCGCCGTCCCACACGGTGATCTTGTCGATTTTCAGGTTCTTCACGGCATCCACCTGCACGCGCATCAGATCCTCCATCTTGTCCGCGATCATCATGCGCAGCGCGTCATTTGCGTCGCCGCCTGCGGCAAGCACCAGTTCCTTGAATCCCAGCGCCTGCTTGAGCAGGATCTCCTGCATGCCGCGCGCCTCGGCTTCCATCTTGGCATAGATGGCGTCCGCCTCGCCTCGGGCGAGCCTTCTGATCTGCTCGGCTTCGGCCTCGGCCTGCAGCTCAATTTCCTGTTTTTTGATCTCGGCCTTGATGATGACATCCGCCTGCAAGGTGGCCTGCTCACGCGCGGCGCGCGCCTCTTCGGCCATGCGCTCGGCGTCATAGGCTTCCTGCAACGCGTTGGCCGACTGGATCTTTTCGGCGGCCATGGCCAGACGGAGCGCCTCGGCTTCCTTCTCGCGGCGCAGCGCGTTTGATTTGGCGATGGCGGCCTGCGCTTCGTTTTCGCCGCTGATGGCGGTGGAGTTGGCGGAAGCCACCTGCACGCGCTGGTCACGCTGGGCGTTGGCCTCGCCGATCGAGCCGTCCCTGTCCTGCTCGGCGACGGAGCGCTTGGCATCGTTGATCGCCTTGGCGGCGGCTTCCTTGCCGAGCGCCTCGATATAGCCCGATTCATCGCTGATGTCGGTCACGTTCACGTTGATCAGCCGCAGGCCGATCTTGCGCAGCTCGGTCTCCACATTGCGGGACACGGCCTCCAGGAATTTGTCGCGGTCGGTGTTGATTTCTTCGATGTCCATGGTGGCGATGATCAGGCGCAGCTGGCCAAAGATGATGTCCTTGGCGAGCTCCTGCACCTCGGTCAGCTTCAGCCCCAGCAGGCGCTCGGCGGCGTTCTGCATCACGCCCTGCTCGGTGGAGATGCCCACGGTGAACCGGCTGGGCACGTCGATTCGGATGTTCTGGCGGCTGAGCGCGTTTTTCAGATCCACTGAGATGGACAGCGGCGTCAGATCCAGATATTGATAGGCCTGCACCACCGGCATGATGAATGCCGCGCCGCCATGGATGCAGCGTGCGGAGCGGGCGGTGCCGTCCTTGTTCTGACCCACGTTGCCGTAGATGACCAGGATCTTGTCGGACGGGCACTTGCGATAGCGGCTGAGCAAAAAGATGAGCAGCGAGAAGATCAGGACCACAATGACCACGGTGAGATAGATGAATTCCATTTATTTGTCCTCCTTTGATGTCGGGATGGGGGATTCGGGTTCGACCACGAGCAGCTCCTCGCTGCTCACATCGCTGATAAAGACCTGGGTGCCGGTGGGGATGGGATCGCTTTGGTCGGTCACGGCATCCAGCTCCACCAGGCGCTCCTGCAAGAGCAAGGTGACCTTGCCCCGACCGGATCGATTGGGTGGGATGGTGATGTATACGCTGGCGGACAACCCAAGCGCGTTGCGAATGTCCATGCTGCCGTCCTGCTGCAAGCGGATCATGGCGCGGATGGCCAGCGCCATCAGCAACATCGTGATTGCGCCCATCCCGATCGCGAGCAGCGTGGCGATTGGCGCCATGATCCCGGCCTTCAGCAGGATCAGTCCGCCCCAGCCGCCCACCGCCAGAAACGCGATGATGCCGCGCAGGGTGAAGGGTCGCAGGTCGGCATCTGCGCTGCCGTCTTGGCTATGCGGATGGTGCCCATCCAGCACATCCCGAGCGTGCATCATGCCGGCATGATCATGACCGTCGTGATCGAAGCCATCGTGATCGAAATCGACGTGGTCGAAATCGCCATGGTCGAAATCGACGTGGTCGAAATCGACGTGGTCAATGCCGTCATGATCCATGTCGCCCGCATCGAAGCCATCATGGTCCAGTTCAGCCGAACCCATTTCTGAAGTATGCCCGATGCCAATCAGCTGCAAAATGAACTGGATCAGCAGCGCGACCGAACCGGCGATGGCCACATACGCGAACACGCGCTCGAGGCCGGTCATCGCCTCTAGCCATGCTGACATGGGAAACACCTCCTCGTACGATATCGTGGTTTCATTGTAACAGCTTTCCCATCAATCGCATAGTATATTTGCTCGAATATACCTGATTTGAGCACAAAAAGTACATTTCTATGTCTGAGAATACAGACGGCGAGACGTTTCAGTCTCGCCGCAATGCAATTTATTGAATCAATAGCGCCTTGTGCCGCCCACCAAGCTGCCCAGAATGCTGCGCAGCATGGGGTTGTTGATGTTGCGCGCCACCTCGCGTCCCACGCCCTTGAGCACGCTGCCCGCCATGTTCTCGACCATGCGCACGTTGCGCTCGTGATCCTTCTGCGCGGCCTTCTCGGCCTGTTCCTGCTGCTTTTGCGCCTGCTTGGCCTCGGCGGCGGCCTGCTTCTCGGCGGCCTTGGCATCGATCGCGGCCTGCTTGGCGGCCTCGGCCTGCGCGGCGGCAGCCACGGCGGCAGCCTCCTCATCGGCATGCTTCTTCACGAGCATCTCATAGGCCGATTCGCGATCCACAGCCGTATCATATTTGCCGCTCACCGGAGAGGCGGCCATGCACTGCTGCTTGGCGGCGGCATCCACGGTGCCCATGAAGCTCTGCGGCGGCAGGATCAGCGCGCGCTCGGTGATGCCGGGCACGCCCTTTTCATCCAGGAAGGAGATCAGCGCCTCGCCGGTGGCCAGCTGCGTGATCACATCCTGCACCTTGAACGCCGGATTGGGGCGGAAGGTGTCGGACGTGGCCTTGATAACTTTCTGATCGGCCGGGGTATAGGCGCGCAGTGCGTGCTGAATGCGGTTGGACAGCTGCGCCAGCACATCGCCCGGCACGTCCATCGGCGACTGCGTGATGAAATACACGCCCACGCCCTTGGAACGCACCAGCCGCACCACCTGCACGATCTTGTCGGTCAGCGCCTTGGGCGCGTCGTCAAATAGCAGATGCGCCTCATCAAAGAAGAATACCATCTTGGGCTTCTCTGGGTCGCCCACCTCGGGCAGTTTCTCAAACAGCTCGGACAGCAGATAGAGCAGCATCGTGGCATACAGTCCGGGGGATTGATACAGCTTCGTGGCGTCCAGCACATTCACATAGCCCTTGGCGGTGCTGTCCAGCCGCAGCCAATCGTTGATGTCCAGCGCCGGCTCGCCAAAGAACGAATCGGCGCCCTGCTGCTCAAGCGCTGTCATGTTGCGCTGAATCGCGCCGATCGATTGCTTGGTCACAAACCCGTATTCGGTCGCGAAATCCTGCGCGTGGTCGGCCACATACTGCAAAATCGATTTGAAATCCTTCATATCTAATAGGAGGAGATTCTGCTCATCGGCGATCTTAAAAATCATGCTGAGCACGCTCTGCTGGGTGTCGTTCAGATTCAATAGCCGCGACAGCAGCAGCGGGCCCATCTCGGAGATCGTGGCGCGCACCGGATGCCCGCCCTGCCCAAACACATCCCAGCACATCAGCGGGAAGGTGCTGTAGGTGAAATCGGTGATGCCCATCTGCGCAAGGCGCTCATTGATGCGGTCGCTGGGGGCGCCGCTCTGGCACAGGCTCATCAGGTCGCCCTTGATGTCGGCCAGAAACACCGGCACACCCATCGCGCTGAAGCCCTCGGCCAGCACCTTCAGGGTGGTGGTCTTGCCCGTGCCGGTCGCACCCGCGATCAGACCATGGCGATTGGCCATCTGGGGCAGCAGAAAGACCGGGTTTTCACCCTTGCCAACCAGGATTTTGTTGTCTTGAATCATCGGCTTATTCCCCTTTTGCTTCTATTATATAGTCATTCTATGGTATTATTGTACTGGATTCGGACGCACACGTCAAGCGAACGACAGACAGGTCACATGAAAACGTTATGTTATTTTCAAATTTGTAACCGGCTATGGATTGACATGGGGCTGATGAAGTGGTATTATGAGGTAGGTAAATCCATAATTGTAGATTATAGGCTAAAATTGACGACCCAAACGAAAATGGAGGCCATATCATGTTGCGCAAACAAATAAACGCATTTGCGCTGGTGATGATCGCTTCGCTGTTTCTGGCTCTGGCGGCGCACGCGGATGTGCCCTCCGTGCAGGCGAAGGCAGTTGGTCATTCATCAGAGGCAACCATACTGGTCTACGGCAGCGCGAAGGATGCCAGCACCCAATCGGCGCTGAGCTTTCTGGCCAGCTATGCCAACAAGCTGACGGCGGTTGGGATGGACGTGACGGTCAATCTGAACGGACTGAACCCGGCAGACAAGAGCTTTTCCTCCAAGGCGAAGAGTAAGGGCTGGGATAAGCTCGATCTCAACGTATCAAACGATGCCGCACAACAGAAGAACCTGGCGGCGGTCGGCATGGCAAGCAAGAAGGTCAGCGACCCACAGATTTATGTGGTCAATGCCCAGGGCGACATCGAATATTTCAAAACGGGAAAACTGAAATCGACCGATCAGACGGCGCTTATCAAGGCGGCGTTAAAGGCATGCGATGGCCCCGATATGGATCTTCGCATCACACAAAAAGCGCTCGCCAAGGGCAAGACCTACACGTTCAAGCCCATCCTGGCGCCCAAGTTTTCCACCAAATTCGTGACCTACGAGACCAGCGACAGCAGCGTGGTGCGCGTGGCGCAGTCGGGCAAGATCAAGGGCGTGGGCTACGGCACCGCCACGGTGACCGCCCGCATCGGGAACACGGTGGAGACCTGCGAGGTTACCGTCAGCGGCCCGCTGTCCAAGATCTATCTGAATGAAACCAGCGCCACCTTGAATGAGGGGGATCAGCTGGATCTCAGGATCGAGCGGCTGCATCCGTTCAATGCCTCTGTCAATCTGGAGAGCGCCACTTGGACATCCAGCAAGCCGAGCGTGGCGCGGGTGGAGAATGGGCGCGTGACGGCCATCTCGGTCGGCTCCGCCAAGATCACCTGCAAGCTCAACAAAAAGACGGTCAGCTGCACCGTGAAGGTGCGCGGCACGCTAAATACAAATGCTTCATATGAGGAGCAGATTCTGTTCTACATCAATGAGCGGCGCGTGATGAATGGCTCCAAGCCGTTGACCAACTATGAACCGCTGGCCAAATCGGCCAGGGTACGCGCCGAGGAGCTCTCCAAGAGCTTCTCCCATACGCGCCCGAACGGCAAGAGCTGCTTCACGGCGATCAACTTCTCCATGCGCTATGGCGCGGAGAACATCGCGATGGGATTCACCAGCGCGGAGGCCGTGGTGGACGGCTGGTGGAACAGCCCACCCCACAAAAAGAGCCTGCTCAACAACATTTACAAAGAATCGGGCATCGGAATCTATCAAAAGAATGGCAAATACTACTTCGTGCAGATGTTTGCCACCCGCCCATAAGGGCTTCGACCACTGATATCACTGGGTTTTGCGGGCGCCTGCAGGCGTCCGTTTTTTTGTTTGCCAAAATATGAGTTATGCCACTTTTGTGAAAAAATGAGCAACTTTTGACCAGTTGCCATCAGATTGTTGACAATCGATGCATGATCAGTTATACTTTATTCTATCACAGACCCACAAAAAACAAGGAGGGGAATCATTCATGAAGCACACGTTTGCAAAGACTTTGGCACTCGTGCTCGCACTGACGATGGTGTTGTCCATGGGCTCCGCGTTCGCGGAAGGCACAACCGTCACGATGTGGCACTGCCAGACCCAGGAGCTGCGCGAAAAGGCCATCAATGACGCCATTGACCGCTATCAGGAAACCAGCGGCAACACCGTTGAGGTGAGCGCCATCGCCAATGACGCCTACAAAGACAAGATCAAGGTCGCCATCGGCGCCGACGAAGCGCCGGACATCTTCTTCTCCTGGTCGGGCGGCCCGATGAATGCCTACGTCAATGCAGGCATCCTGCAGGACCTCACCCCCTACATGGAGCCGATCAAAGACAAGTGGATGGATGCTGCCATTGCGCAGGCCACCTATCAGGACAAGATCTGGGCCGTGCCGGTTGAGAACGTGTCCGTTGCGATGTTGTTCTACAACAAGAAGGTCTTCGAAGAGAACGGCCTGACCCCGCCCACCACCCTTGCTGAGCTCGAAGCCGTGGCCGATGCGCTGCTGGAAAAGGGCATTGCCCCCTTCTCGCTGGCCAACAAGACCATGTGGACAGGCTCGATGTGGTATATGTATCTGGTCGATCGCACCGCGGGCAACGCTGTGTTCTCCGATGCGGCCAACCGCACCAACGGTGGCAGCTTTGAGAACCCGGCCTTCACCGATGCAGGCAACACGCTGCAGGATATGGTCAAGAAGAACTACTTCATCAACGGCTTCAACGGCCTGGATGAGGATAGCGGACAGTCCCGCCAGATGCTCTATGCTGGCAGAGCCGGCATGTATCTGATGGGCAGCTGGGCGATCGCGACCATCACCTCTGAGAATCCGGACTTCCTGCCCGACCTGGGCATGATCCCGTTCCCGGTGGTCGAGGGCGGCGCCGGTGACCCGACCGCGTTGGTCGGCACCGTGGGCGACAACTTCTATCATATCTCCGCTGGCAGCCAGAACCCGGACGTGGCGTTCGAAGCGATCGCATCGCTGCTGGACGACCAGGCGATCTTGGATCGCGTGGCCGCAGGCGCCATCCCGCCGGTCAAGGGCATTGGCGACAAGATCACCGATGAGAAGCTGTCCGAGCTGCTGGGCATCGTGGAAAACGCGAAGTCCATCCAGCTGTGGTATGACCAGTATCTCAGCCCGGCGATGTCCGAGCTGCACAAGAGCACCAGCCAGGAGCTCTTCGGCCTGACCAAGACCCCGGAAGAGGTCAACAAGCTGATGGAAGACGCCATGGCGAAGGAAGCCGGCGAATAATCTTCCACCTAGGACAATCTATAGGGGCACGGGAAACCGTGCCCCCTGCGTGTTGACGGCCGTCAACACAACTTCGTAGACTACTTGGGGGCAGTAGGGATCTTCGTGTCACGGATAGAGATCCCGCAACATAGCGCCTATTATGAGGCGCTCCGTCGCCAGCTGTGGTTTGAGGCTCGGGGGCGCCCAAGGGGGATCGACAATCTGTGGAGCACGGGAAACCGTGATGCTATGGCTCGAAAGGGCATGAAAAAATGGCATTCACGATGCACAGTGTACAGGGCATACGTGTGGGCTTGTGGTTTGCACATTGTGCAATGTGAATGCTTTGACGAAAATTTTAGGAGGTGTGCCGTGATGCAAACCGGAACGCGGAGGGTGGCCTCAATGCAGGACAAAAAGCGCCAGAGCGTCGTATGCGCTGTCGTGTTTTTGATTCCTGCGTTTTTCTTTCTGGGTGTATACATGTTCTATTCGATCTTTTCCTCGTTCGAGATCAGTCTGTACAACTGGAACGGCATCGGCCCGCGCACGGAATTCGCGGGGCTGGCCAACTGGCGTGAGCTGATCAAGGACTATCAATTCCTGCGCGCGATGGGCAACAATTTGATCATCGTGGTGCTGTCGGTCGTGATCCAGATGCCCATCGGCATGGCACTTGCCTACATTCTGGATGTGGGCGGGAAGAAACTGAATTTCTTCAAGGTGGCCTGGTTTCTGCCGCTGCTGATGTCTTCTGTGGCGATCGGTTTTCTGTTCAAGCATGTGCTGGATCCGAACTTTGGATTGATCTCCGGGGTGATGCAGCTGTTCGGCGCGAGCGGCGGTATCGACTTCCTGGGCGATCCGAACAAAGCGCTGTATGCGGTGGTGGTTGTCATCTGCTGGCAGTTCATCCCGTTTTATATGGTGTATTATCTGGCCGGTTTGGGCGGTCTGCCAGAGGAGGTCTATGAGGCCTCGATCATCGATGGCGCCACGCGCGCACAGTATTTCTTCCGTTGTGCGCTGCCACAGCTGATGCCCACGATCAAGAGCGCAGTCACCATGTCCATGGTTGGATCGCTGAAATATTTTGATCTGATCTATGTCATGACGGGCGGCGGGCCATCCGGCTCCACCGAACTGATGGCTACCTATATGTATCGAAACTCCTTCGCGATGCAGAAGATGAGCTACGGCTCCACGATCGCATCCGCGATGTTCCTGTTCATCACGCTGTTCTCGCTGGTCTCCATCAGGCTGATGAATCGAAAGGGGGACTAGTAGCATGAAAAAGAAGATTGTCGTTCGCACGCTCGTGCTGCTGTTCTGCCTGGTTTGGCTGGTCATTGCGGCGCTGCCATTTGTGTTCATGGTGCTCAGCTCGTTCAAGGGACAGTTTGAGGTGCTCACAAACGGCGTATTCGCATTGCCGGAAAAGTTCTCGTTTGATAACTACGTCAAGGTGCTGTCGGGCAACTTCCCGCGCTATCTGCTCAACTCGATCATGGTCACTGGCATCTCGCTCACGCTGCTGCTGGCGACTACATCCTGCGCGGCATTCGTGTTCGCGCGGCTTAAGTTCAAGGTGACCACCGCGCTGTTTGGGCTGGTGGTGGCATGTATGTCCATCCCGATCCATGTGGCGTTCATTCCGGTGTTTATCCTGACCAAGAACATCGGGCTGTATGATTCGATCGGGGCGTTGGTCGGGCCGTATGTGGCATTCAATTTGCCGATTTCGGTGTTCATATTGACCGGGTTTATGAAGCTGATTCCGTCTGAGATGGAGGAGGCCGCGTCGATTGACGGCTGTTCGCTGTTCAGCACGTTTTTCCGGATCATCCTGCCGCTGTCGCTGCCCGGACTGGCGACGCTGGGCATCTACAATTCCATCAACATGTGGAATGAGTTCAGCTTCGCGATGGTGCTGACCCAGTCGCCCAATCCGCGCACGCTGCCGCTCGCGATCTGGGAGTATCAGGGCGAATACACGATGGATACCCCGAAGATCATGACGGTGCTGACCCTGAGCGCGGTGCCCATGGTGATCGCGTTTATCATCGGGCAGGATAAGCTGATCAAGGGCATGATGGCCGGATCGGTGAAGGGCTAAAATATGCCCAGCTGGGGCTCCGCCCCAGACCCCGCGTACAGATTATCTGGCTGAGATTCAAGAATGGGGGATTGGCTGGGGCGCTGCCCCAGACCCCAGCTCAAGGGCTTTGCCCTTGAGAATCCCATATGCGC
>JAJDGF010000006.1 GCA_030265545.1 Eubacteriales bacterium OttesenSCG-928-N13 | reverse complement strand
TTATTGAAGTGTGAAACTCATCACGACTGGGGTATGGTCGGAATAGGCGAAGGCGGTATCGATGTTCATCACCTGATCTACCTGCACATTGTCCGACACAATGAACCCATCCACCGTGATCACGAATGTGTGACCAGGCTGGTATGGTTCATCCGCATTGCGACAGGATGGGATGCTGTCATCCGCCTCGATATGGAATCCAGCGGGCAGATATTCGGTCGGGAAGGGCATAGCCCAGGATTGTGAGCCTGTTTCAAACCCGAATTTCGTTGCCGAATCGCCCGTCATGTCGTGGTTGAAATCGCCGCCGCAAATCACGTAATGCCCCGCCTCATAATCCTGCTGCATCTTGCTCATCAGCGTCTCAATCTGCGCCTGATGCACCTGCTGATCGCTCAGATAGGCCGACATATGCACGTTATACAGGCACAGCATCTTCCCGTCTTGCGTGGGCAGTTCGGTGCGAATGAAACAGCGATCCAGATCCACAATCTTGCTCACATCCTGCATGATCGGCAGGCTATAGCGGCGCGCATTCTCCATCGGGAAACGGGACAGCACCGCAATGCTGGATTTGGATTTGCCGATCGGCTCATGGAAAGGATATGGCAAATACGCCGAATCGTAGTTGATTGCGCTGACCAGCTGATGATCCGCGAAATCGGCCTTGAGCATGCCTAATTGATCCACATGGTGGCTGCGATCGGAGTCAATGTCCACCTCCTGCAGCAGCGCGATGTCCACGCCCTGATCGAGCAGCACCGAGGCAGCGCCTTTCGTATTATTCAGCACCGCATCTTGACTCACGGCGCGGGCACGCTCGCCCCCGTCCATGAAGAAGCTAAACTCCGCATCATATGCGCCAAAGCCGATGTTGTAGGTCGCAATCTTGTATTGCTCGCCCGTATTCAGCATATCACCCGCCACACCGTTCGTCTCGAGCGGCAGATCGTCCGAAATTCGGCTGTAGCTGGCAAACACATAGCCCACATAGCCGAGTGCCACCGCGATCACGATGATCAGCAGAATCCCGATCCATTTCAGTATCCGTTTCATGCGTTCACTCCATTTTCCCAGTGATGCTATTTCCAGTCTGCCTCGAGCGCACGCTCAATATGCGGGCAATCGAGCACATCCATGCGGATCGTGGGCATCGCCCAGCGCACAGCGTTTTGGATCACGCGGCGGATGTGCGGATTGTGATAGGATTCGTTGGTCTCGTGCCCGGGTTGAAAATAGAACACCTTGCCATAACCACGCTTCCAAGTGCAGCCCGAACGGAACACCTCGCCGCCCGCGAACCAGCTGATGAACACCTGATCCTCCGGCGTGGGGATATCAAAAAACTCGCCATACATCTCCTCTTCGGGCAGGTCGATATAGGCCGGGATGCCCTGCGCGATCGGATGGGTCGGGTCCACCGTCCAGACGCGGCTCCTGTCCCCCTCGCGCCATTTGAGCGTACAGGAGGTGCCCAGCACGCGGGTGAGCGGCTTAGACAGATGCGCAGAATGCAGCGCAACCAGCCCCATGCCGCGCAACACATGCTGGCGCACGCGCTCTGCGATCTCGTCAGGCACACGGTCATGCGCGACGTGTCCCCACCAGACCAGCACGTCCGTATCATTAAGCACCTGCTCACTCAGCCCACATTCGGGCATCTCCAGCGTGGCGGTTCTGATCTGCATCTGGTCGTCCTCTGCCAGGATCCCTTTCAGCGTCTCATGGATGCCGCCCGGATGCACCTTCAAAATGGCTTCCTTGCCCTCCATCTGCTCTTGCACAAACTCGTTCCATACGGTAACGCGGATCATCGGTCATCCTCCTTCAATTCCTGTCATTCGGACAAAACGAGCCGACCTTTATCAAATAAAGCACGGCTCATGTTGTTTCCCATTGCATATTCAGAAAATGCCATCCCCCAAGGCAGGAAGGATGGCACGATCCATGATTATTTGTTGATCTCAACGGGCGCTTCGGGTGCATTGTCGCCAACCGACTGGATGCCCTTGAACGCGCTTTCCTTGGCGGTATAGCCTTCGCTGGCCAGCACGATCTGGCCATTCTTGGCTTTCAGATGGAAGTAGAACTGCTCATCCTTGCCGGTGAATATTTCGAACTTCGGATGCGGATAGTTGGGCGGGTTCTTCTCGGTCTGATCCTCCACATGCGCGTGGCAATTTTCCTTCACGCTGTGAATGCCCACCATGCAGGACTCTTCCGATTCATAGCCCTGGCTGGTGCCGATGATCTCGCCATTCTTCGCGACCAAATTGAAATCATATTTGCCGTCTTGAGCAATGGATACTGCAAACTTTCCCATAGCAATTCATCCTCCATAATCTTACGTATTCCCACATGCATAAATTATACCATCATTTCCACAAAATGGCAACCATTATTCCCTACTGGAATTCTTTCCATGGAGCAGATCCCCGAGCTCGGCACTATAGAAATCGCACAATTCCTTAGCGATCTCAGCATCAAATGATTCGGTAACCACCAAGCACTCGCGCCGATCCCCCGCCGGACTGATCCATGCCCAGCCGCGCTCGTCGTTCAGGCGAATGCCGTCGGTGGTATCTGCATTCGGATGCATTCCGCTCAATCCCTTTAGGAGCGCGCCTTTGTCCTTCAATTCCACGGACACCTTGCGCGTGTGGCGATGGATCTGCGGCATGCTGCGCTGTACGCCGCGCAATGTTAGCCCGCGCTTGGTCAGCTGTTCCAGCACCTGCATAGCGGCATACAGCCCATCAAAACGTAGCATCAGCTGCGCCTCGTCCACGCCCGGAAGCTGCGCCTGCAATTCGGCCGGGTCACTCTTCACCATCCGCACATCCACGCCGTAATGCTCGGCCAGTTTCGCGATACCCTGCGTCTCGCCGATTTGCACCATCAGCTGCCGCGCGCCGTCCTCGAGCGCCGTCCAGGCCATCAACATCTCCCGCTCCGGCTCGCTCAGCATGCCCTCCGCATCCGAGAAATTCGCGCGCTCGCCGTGCTCGCTGAGCCAGATGCCGATCTCGCCCTCGTCCAGCTCCATCATCTCGCGCTCCCATTCGGCGCGCACCCAGATCCCCGATCGCATCATCACCCGCTCTGCGAGCGTAAGCAGCATCTGATCTTCGCTGAACAGCGCAACTCTGGGCATGCGGTCTTTGAGCATATGCTGATCGATCGATTCCATCAGCATGTTGATATAGCTCAGGTCGGTGCGCATCGCCTGGATCGGCGGATGGGCGCCCTGGCTGAATGGGCTGATGTGCTCCTCACGCAGCAATGCATCCCGCAGCCTGCGCTGCTGCACCTTGATCAATTTCAGTCCGTGTTTGCCGAGCGGATGCAGCGCGTCCCTTGTCAGGTACAGCGCGCCATCGCCGCCCATTGTGCGCATCGCATGGCGGAGCTGCGGCAATGTGACCGCACCGATGTCGATCATCTGCACGCCCTGCGCCATCAATGATGCGCTGGCTGCACGCGCGTATGACAGCGCCTCCACCGATGCGTCCCGCCCGATCAGCACGATGCCCGGCTTGATAGCGGACGCATAGCCCTGCGCGCCAATCACCGCATCGATCGGTGAATTCAGCCGAAGTATGCCGCCCTCATATCGCTGCTGCGCATGCGCGCCCCAGATCAGGTTGCGATCCAGTCGCTCCCCGGGCAATACACGCTTTTTCGGCCATACCTTTACGCCCGGCATCATCACCGCGCCCTCGCCCAGCATCGCCGTATCGGCCAGCACGCTCTCCTCAAACATGGAGCAGGATTCCCCCGCCATCGCCCCATTTTGCACCACGCAACCCCGCAGTTGCGCCTTCTCGCCCACGCGCGCCCCGCGCCAGATGACGGCTCGCTTCACGCTCGATAGCGCCCCGATGAAACTGCCTGAACCGATCACGCTATACGGCCCGATCCTCGAGCCCTCGCTGATGCGTGCGCCACAACCGATGAAGCAGGGCCCCTCCAGCACCGCACCCCGATCGATGTCCGCACCTGGCATCCTGATCACGGAGCCCTTCTGTCCGGCCGAGATCAGTCTCACGCGCCCATCCATCGCATCCATGTGCGCCTTTAGATAGGCAGACAAATCCCCGATATCGCACCAATAGCCATCCATCTGATAGCCGAACACCTTCTCGTTTTGTTCCACCAGCGCAGGAAACAGCTCGCGCCCAAAATCATACGCCTTGCCGCTTGGGATGCGCCCAAGCACCTCCGGCTCCAAGATATAGATGCCCGTATTCACCGTATCCGAATACACCTCACCCCAGCCCGGCTTCTCTACGAACCGCTGCACGCGCCCATCCTGATCGGTCACCACCACGCCATATTCGAGCGGCTGATCCAGCTTTTTGAGCACCATGGTAGCCAACGCGCCGCTTTTCTTATGGAATTCATACGCTGCGCTCAGATCGCAATCGGTCAATCCATCGCCCGACAGCACCACAAACGTCTCATCCAAAAACGCCTCTGCCTGCTTTACGCTGCCCGCCGTACCCAGCGGATGCTCCTCCACATAATAATGCAGATTTACATCAAATCCCTCGCCATCCCCGAAGAAATTCGTGATATGCTCGGGCAGATAGGCCAACGTGGCGCCCACCTCTGTGATGCCGTGCTGCTTGAGTAGCATCAGCGCGTATTCCATCACCGGCTTGTCCATCACGGGTACCATGGGTTTGGGGCAGTCGCAGGTGAGCGGGCGCAGCCTTGAGCCCTCTCCGCCCGCCATGATGATTGCTTTCATGCGTGTTCCTCCTGTTTTTCGGCGATTCTGCCATTAGTGTTGCCGTCAACAGGACAATTTCATACAAACAAAAGAGCATCCATCGAAATTCGATGAATGCCCATGATATGTGCTGATTTATAGGATGTAGCGGTGCAGATCCTGCTCTTTATAGTCATCGGTGAGCTGGTTTTTGACGTAGTTCGCGTCCACGTTCACATCCACATCGGCAGCGTCCCCGCCGCCCGCGTTGAATGCGATGTCGTTCAGGATCGCCTCCAGCACCGTGTGCAGCCTGCGCGCACCGATGTTCTCGCTGCTCTCATTCGCCCTCCACGCATGCTCCGCGATCGCGTCCAGTGCGCTCTCATCAAAGATCAGGTTCACGTTGTCCACCTTCAGCAGCGCCTGATATTGCCGAATCAGTGCGTTCTCCGGCTGAATCAAAATGCGGCGGTAGTCTTCCTTTGTGAGCGGCTTCAGGCTGACGCGCACCGGGAAGCGCCCCTGAAGTTCCGGGATCAAATCGGATACCTTGGACACATGGAATGCGCCCGCCGCGATGAACAGCACGTGATCGGTCTTGACCGGCCCATATTTGGTGGGCACGGTGGAGCCCTCCACGATCGGCAGGATATCCCGCTGCACGCCCTCGCGCGAAACGTCCGGACCATGCCCCTGCGATTTGCCCGCGACCTTGTCAATCTCGTCCAGGAACACGATGCCGTCCTGCTCAGCCTTTTTGATGGCTTCCGAATAGACGCTGTCCATGTCGATCATGTTCTGCTCTTCTTCGGCCGCCAAGATGCGGCGCGCCTCTGTGACCTCGACCTTCCTGAGCTTGGTCTTCTTTGGCAGGATCGAGCCCAGCATGTCGTTCATGTTCATATCGGTGCCGGGGATCTCACTGCGAGGGGTGGATTCCTCCACCTCGACCTCCACCAGCGCATGCTCCATCTCGCCCGCCTGCAGCGCGCGCCTGACCTCATCGCGCCTCATGCGCGTGTTCTGCTTCTCTTCCTGCGTGGCATCGGGCTCCTTGGGCTTGTTGCCAAGCAGGATGTCGATCGGGTTGGATTTTTTGACCGGCTTCACGATCAGATCCACCAGCCTATCCTCCGCGGATTGAAGCGCCTGACCCTTGACACGCTCGGCATGCTGCTCCTTTACCATGCGAATGGAGGCTTCCAACAAATCGCGAATGATGGAATCCACATCGCGCCCCACATAGCCCACCTCAGTGAATTTGGTGGCTTCCACCTTCACAAACGGTGCATCCACCAGCCGCGCCAGACGACGGGCGATCTCCGTTTTGCCCACGCCGGTCGGCCCCATCATGAGGATGTTTTTGGGGGTCACCTCTTCGCGGATGTCATCGGGCAACATGGCGCGCCGATAGCGATTGCGCAGCGCGACAGCCACGGCACGCTTGGCGGCGTCCTGGCCGATGATATAGCGATCCAGCTCCCTGACGATCTCTCTGGGTGTCAATGTATTCATAGTCGCTCCTATACGATCTCTACGATGATATGGTCGTTGGTGAACACGCACACGCTGGATGCGATATACAGTGATTTTTCCGCGATATCCTTTGCGCTGAGCGTGGTATTCTCCATCAATGCGCGCGCCGCGCTCAGGGCGTAATTGCCGCCCGAGCCGATCGCCAGGATGCCATCGTCCGGCTCGATCACCTCGCCCGTGCCCGAAACCAGCATCAGGTTCTCTTTGTCCGCGCAGATCAACATGGCCTCCAGCTTACGCATCGCCTTGTCCATGCGCCATTCCTGCGCCAGCTCCACCGCCGCTCGCGGCAAATTGCCCGCGAACTGCTTGAGCTTCTCTTCGAACTTCTCGGACAATGCAAACGCATCCGCGACCGAGCCCGCGAACCCAATCACGACCTGATCGTCAAAGATGCGGCGCACCTTTTTGGCGCCCATCTTCATGATGGTGCTCTGCCCCATGGTGACCTGCCCATCGCCCGCGATGGCGCACTGCCCGTCGCGCTTCACTGCGCATATTGTGGTTCCTCTGATCATTTATGTATCCTCCGTCTGAATCCCGGCTATGATCTCATCCATGAGACGAATCGAACGATCAGCCAGTTGCTCATATCGTAACTTCTTGCCGCGTACACGGTTTGACAGCTGGGTTAAGATTCCAAAATTTGCGTTCATGGGCTGAAAATCGCGGTTGGGCGTGCGCACATAGTGCTCCAGCGCACCAATCACGGTCATCTCCGTGAAATCGATCGGTGGCTGTCCCTTGATCTCCCGCGCCAGCGACAGCCCTGCCAGAAGCCCGGATGATGTGGATTCCATATAGCCCTCCACGCCGGTCATCTGCCCCGCGAAGCGCACAAGCTTGTCCTTGTTCCAGGCATAGTTTTGCGCAAGCAGGTTCGGGCTATCCAGATAGGTGTTACGATGCATCACGCCATAGCGCACGAATTCGGCATCCTCTAGCCCCGGGATCATGGAAAACACGCGCTTCTGCTCGCCCCATTTGAGCCGCGTTTGGAAGCCGACCAGATTATACAGCGTGCCCTCTGCGTTGTCCTGGCGCAGCTGCACCACGGCATGGGGCATTTTGCCCGTGTTCGGATCCGCCAACCCGACCGGCTTGAGCGGCCCAAACGACAGCGTCTGCCGTCCGCGCGAGGCGAGTATCTCGACTGCAAGGCAGCCCTCAAACACCAGCTTCTTTTCAAAATCATGCAGCGGCGCCAGCTCGGCCGAGACCAGCGCGTCATAGAATGCGTTATACTCCTGCTCGTTCATCGGGCAGTTGAGATAATCGTCCCCCTTGCCATAGCGGGACGCGCGGAATATGCGGTTCATGTTGAGCGATTCAAGCGTGACGATCGGCGCCGCCGCGTCAAAGAAATGCAGCGAATCCGCGCCCGTCCTCTCGCAGATCGATTCGCACAGCGCCTCGTCCGTCAATGGACCCGTGGCGATGATGCAGGGCCCATCGGGCATCTGCTCCACCAGCTCCTTTTGATAGGTGATCAACGGGCTTGACAAAAGCGCCCTCTCCACCTCTGCCGAAAAGAGCTGCCTGTCCACCGCCAGCGCGCCACCTGCGGGCACCCGCGCCGCGTGTGCGCATCGAAGGATCAGCGAATCCAGGCGCTGCATTTCCGCCTTGAGCAGCCCGGATGCATTGGTCAGATGCTCCGCCTTCAGCGAGTTGGAGCAGACCAGCTCCGCCATGCCCTCCATCTTGTGGGCAGGCGAATACTTGATCGGCTTCATCTCGTATAGATCGACCGGAATCCCGCGCTGAATCAGTTGCCAGGCGGCCTCGCAGCCCGCCAGCCCAGCGCCGATCACCTTGACGGGCTTATTCATCGTCCGCATCCTGCGCAGGCTCGGTTTCCACCTGCACGCGATGGCGGCATTGTTCATTCACACACACGTGGAATATCTCGCCCTTGCGACCGCGCTTTTGCACCATGCGGCTGCCGCACTCGGGGCATACATCGGTCACGGGCAGATCCCAGCTGACGAACTCGCACTCCGGATAGCGCTCGCAGCCATAGAACTTGCGTCCCTTGCGGGAGATGCGCTCCAGCAACCTTGCGCCGCACTCGGGGCAGGGCACGCCGATGTCCTTCAGGATCGCCATCGTATGGCGGCAGTTGGGGAAATTGGGGCAGGCCAAGAATTTGCCGTAGCGCCCCATCTTATAGACCATCATCGCGCCGCACTTCTCGCACGGGATATCGGACACCTGATCCTCCAGTTCCACCTTCTCGATGGAGGCTTCGGCCTTTTCGAGTGCGATCTTGAACGGACCATAGAAGTCCTTGATCAGCTGATGCCAGTCCTCGCTGCCCATTTCGATATCGTCCAGCTGCTCCTCCATATCGGCGGTGAACGCGATGTCCACGATATCGGGGAAATTCTTTTTCATCAGGTCATTCACAACCAGTCCCAGCTCGGTTGGGAACAGGCGCTTGTTCTCACGCGTGATGTAGCCGCGCGCCATGATGGTGGTGATGGTGGGCGCATAGGTGGACGGGCGACCGATGCCCTTTTCCTCCAGCACGCGCACCAGCGATGCCTCCGTATAGCGGGGCGGTGGCTGTGTGAATTTCTGCTCACTCTCAACATCCAGCAGCTCGACCTTGGTGCCCTCCTCCAGCTTGGGCAGCGCCTGATCTTCCTCTGCCTGGGTATCGTCCAGCACCTCTTCATAGACCGCGGTGAAGCCCGCAAAACGCATCTTCTGACCGCTGAAGCGGAAGCTCAGCTTGCCGCCCTGGATCTCTGCCATCATGGTATCATAGACGGCCGGGTTCATCTGGCTGGCCACGAAGCGGTAATAGATCAGCTTATACAGCTTAAACTGGTCGCGTGTGAGCGATGCCTTGATCGTCTCCGGGCGATACACGATGTCTGTCGGTCTGATGGCCTCATGCGCGTCCTGCGCGCTCTTGCGGCTCTTGTAGGTGTTGGGTTCGGCGGGCAAATAGTTTTCGCCATAGGTGCTCGTCACAAAGCCGCGCACCGCCTCGATCGCCTCGTCCGAGATGCGGGTGGAGTCAGTACGGATGTAGCTGACCAGACCCATTGTGCCCACGCCCTCAATGTCAACGCCCTCATAGAGTTGCTGCGCGACCTGCATCGTCTTGGAGGTGGTGAAGCCCAGTTTGCGCGAGGCCTCCTGCTGCAAGTTGGACGTGGTGAACGGCGCGGCGGGGTTCTTTTTGCGCTCGCCATATTTTATGGATGTGATGGAGAACGTTTGCTTCTTCATCTCATCGATGATGCGGTCGGTTTGCTCCTTGCTGTTCAGTTCCAGCTTCTCGCCGCCCTCGCCATAGAAGCGCGCCTTGAACTGGATGCCCGTGGCGCTGAACTGCCCGGCCAAATTCCAATATTCTTCGGCCACGAAATCGTTGATCTCCTGCTCACGATCGCAGATGATGCTTGTGGCGACCGACTGTACGCGACCCGCGCTCAGCCCCTTTTTGACCTTCGCCCACAATAGCGGGCTGATCTTGTAGCCCACCAGACGATCCAGCACGCGGCGCGCCTGCTGCGCATCCACCAGATTGTAATCAATCTTGCGCGATTGCTTGATCGCCGCCTTGACGGCCTTGCTGGTGACCTCGTGGAACTCCACGCGGCATGCCTCATCCTCCGGGATATTCAGCACCTTGCTCAGATGCCAGGATATGGCCTCCCCTTCGCGATCAGGGTCAGTCGCGAGCAGAATGCGGCTGGCGCCCTTGGCTTCCTTGCGGATCTTCTCCAAGATTTCGCCGCGCCCGCGGATGGTGATATATTTCGGCTCGAATCCGGTCTCCTCGGATACGCCGATCTGCGATTTGGGTAGATCGCGCACATGGCCGTGCGATGCTTCTACTTTGTAGCCCCTGCCCAAGAATTTCCCAATCGTCCGTGCTTTCGCGGGCGATTCAACGATGACCAATTTGTAAGATGCCATGTGATACCTCCAACCATATTTGAGCGGCCGATGCCGATAACAATCATTGTTTTGCCCGATACATGCCACCGGGCACCTTGCTTATTATTCCTCTCAATTCGAGCATTGTCAAGAGCGAATTGAGTTTTGCCGTAGGAAAATTTGAAATTTGACAGATTTCTTCGAAAGAAAGTGGCTCAGATCTGAGCGGTTCCACGATGATGGACTCCTCCATCGTGAGCTGCACATTCGATCTGTTGTCCGTCTGACTTGGCCTCTCAGCCCATCGGTACTGCTCGAGTATCTCCCATTTGCCAATCACCGGCAGCGCGCCTGTGAGCAGCAATCGGTTGACCTCCACGCTCAGCTTGGAATAGATCGAGCCAGGCACCACGAACACATCGCGCCCCTGCTCGAGCGCATTGTCCGCGCTGATCATCGCGCCCGACCCCTTGGCGGCCTCCACGATCAGCGTGCCCGGGCAAAGCCCTGTGATGATGCGATTCCGTGCCGGGAAATGCTGCCCGAGCGGCGGCGTGCCCGGCATATATTCGGAGATGATCGAGCCACCGTTGTCGATGATCTCGGCCATCAGGCGGTCATTCTCGGGTGGATAGACGATATCTACCTCGCAGCCCAGCACCGCAATGGTGCGCGCATGCTGTTTCAGTGCACCCTGATGCGCGCATGTGTCGATGCCGCGCGCCATGCCCGACACGACCACAATGCCCTCCTGCGACAGTCCCTCGGCGATCTCGGTCGCCGCCCTGCGTCCATCCTGTGTGGGCGTTCGTGAGCCCACGATGGCAAACGTTTTTTCATCGCTCAGATCCGTTTCTCCGCGCACGTATAGCACGGGCGGCGGGTCATAGATCGCGCTCAGCAGCGGCGGATACTGATCGTTCAATCGGGAAATCGCATGGATCTTCTTTTGATCCAGCATCGCAAACAGCGTATAGAGATACTGCTCGCTCTTGGCGTTTCGCAGGTTCTCATAGGCCTTCTTCCCGATATAGGACATCTGCGGCCCCACATTGTCCCACACGCTGCGGGCGTCCTCATATTCGCTCAGCAGCTGATAAAACCTCTTCACGCCGAGCCCCTCGATGCTGCTCAGCCAGATCCAGTATTGGTCCATGGCGGTATATTCCATTCAGCTCACCCCCAATACTTTCGGTCGAGGGTGCGATATTGCACGGCCTCCAGGATGTGATCGACTGTGATCGTCGGCTCCTGCGCGAGATCGGCGATGGTGCGCGCCACCTTCATGATGCGGGTGAAAGCCCTGTTGGACAGCCCCATCGTGTCGCACGCCTGCTTGAGCGTGTCCTGCGCCTGTTTGGTCATCTGGCAGAAGGTATTGAGCGTCTTGGCATTCAATCGCGCGTTGCAAGGAATCTCCTGCCCCTGATAGCGCAATCGCTGCACCTCCCGCGCTTGTTGCACGCGCTGGCGCACGTCGGCGGAGGGTTCCTCCTCATGGCTCACCTCCGCGAGGCGCTCGGCCGAGATGCTCTCAACCTCAATGTGCATATCGATTCGATCGAGCAATGGGCCCGAAATCTTGTTCAGATAGCGCCGAATCTGCATCGGCGAGCAGCGGCAGATCTGGTGCCGCGAGCCATAATTCCCGCACGGGCAGGGGTTCATCGAGCAGATCAACATGAATTCGCTGGGATAGGTCGTCTGCGCGTTCACGCGCGTGACGGTGACCTTTCCATCCTCCATCGGCTGGCGCAGCACCTCCAACACGTCCCTGCGATATTCTGGCAACTCATCCAGGAACAGCACGCCATGATGCGCCTTGGATATCTCGCCCGGCAGTGCATTTGCGCCGCCACCCACCATGGATGCGGGCGACGCGGTATGATGCGGCGAACGGAATGGACGCTCAATCAGAAGCCCAGTCTCGGGCAGACTGCCCGCCACCGAATGGATGCGCGTGACCTCCAGCGCCTCCTCGAACGTCATATCGGGCAGAATGCCCGGCACGCAGCTGGCCATCAGCGTCTTGCCCGAGCCGGGCGGGCCGATCATCAGCACGTTGTGCCCACCTGCCGCCGCGATTTCAAGCGCACGTTTGGCGCTGCTCTGCCCCTTCACATGGGAAAAATCAAACTGCGATTTGCGATCAGACAGCAGCGCCTGATAGCCCTTGGTGGGCAATGGATCGATCAATTTGGTGCCGTTCAGGTGCTGCACCACATCTCGCAGATGGGTGGCAGGCAGCACGTCAATCCCGGAAATGCAGCTCATCTCATGCGCGCTGGGCGCGGGCAAAATGATGGCCTTTACCCCCTGCTCCTTGGCCGCGATCGTAACCGGCAGCGCGCCGCGCAATGGGCGGAGCGTGCCATCCAGCGACAGCTCCCCGATGATCGCCACATTTTGCAGCGCCATCAGCGGGATCCTGCCCCCGGCCGACACCACACCAATCGCGATCGGAAGATCAAACACGGGCCCCTCTTTTTTCATGTCGGCGGGCGCCAGATTGATCGTCAGATGGTCGTCTGGAAAGCCGAACCCACTGTTTTGGAGGGACGTCTTGACCCGCTCGCGCGATTCCTTGACCGCGGCATCGGGCAGGCCAACCACATCAAACACAGGCAGGCCACCGGACAGGTTCACTTCAACCTGCACCTGAAACCCGTCGATGCCGCTCAATCCATAGCTTAAAACAGATGCGAGCAATGGCCCTACCCCATTTCCTTTGTATTGCGGGTCGCTACGAGAAATTCACCCAGTTGAACCAGCTCAGATATTCGGCGTACCATCTGGGCATCGGTGTGCCGGATATCACCGGATAGAAGAACGCGAACAGCAGCAGCGCAATCACCAACAGCGCAATCGCCGTGATGCGGAACGCAGAGGCATTGCGGCGCCGGATCCATTCAAGCAGCATCACCGTGGCCAGTATGATGAATGGCACGCTGGCGAAATAGTGATAGATGAAGGTGGACCGGGTGACAAGCATCCAGGGCACATATTGCGCCAGGAACCCGATCGCAATGAACACGAATCGCCTGTCATGGATGGGCATTGGATTGAGCCAATCCATCAGCGGTTGCGCCCATTTCCAGTTGCACCAGACGGCCACCTGTGATATTGCGCGCAGCAGCACATACCCGAGCACAATCAGCATCGCCACAAACCCGACCCACCACACGGCCGGATTGCCCATGCAAGAGATGGACGACACCATGTCGGGGTGCAAGTGCTGGAATTCGCCGCCCGAATAGAACCACATCGGCTTGATGATCAGCGGCCATTCATTGAATGTGGATGCAAAGCCGTGGTTGTCCGCGCCCAGATTCGAATGATAACCGAACATATCCTGCTGCGCCTTGATCACGCCCGCGGGATTGAATGTGCCGTCCGGCGTCAGCTGCCAGTAGAACGAGAAATAATAGATCACAAGCGGCACGATGATAAAGAACACCACGCACCATGTGAGCGTCAAGATCAGATTGCGGGAGAACTGACGCTGCACGCGCTGCGCACGCGGGCGTCTGGCGGCGTCGATCTCGCTTATATTGCGCTTGACCGCGCGATACTCGCGATAGCGGGCATATAGCGTGCCAAACAGCAGCAGCGGCAGCCCGAGCGCACCATACACGCCCGTCCATTTGCAGGAAATGGCCAGTCCCATCGCGATGCCGCACAGCGCCAACGGGATCAGCGTGCGCCATAGCTTGGACTGGAAGAAGCTCATCTGCGTATAGCGCAGCATGAACAGATACATCAGCAGGATGAAGAACACCACAAACGTATCGATCGTGGCGATGCGCGTCTGCGTGAAATGCATGCAGTCCACAGCAAACAGGAACGCCGCAATGAACGCCAAGCTGCTGCGCTTGAACAGCTGCTTTGCCAGCAAATACATCAGCGGGATCATCAGCACGCCAAACAGCGCGCCCATGAACCGCCAGCCGAACGGATTCATGCCGAAGATCGAAATCCCCAGCGCAATCAGCACCTTGCCCAGCGGCGGGTGCGTGTATTCATAGGTGTGCAGCCCGTTCAGGTTCTCATAGCCGGTGCGCGCATGATAGATTTCGTCAAAGTAGGTGCCGTTCAGATACGATGGATAGGCGGGCACGGTGTACTGCTCGTCCAAAAGCGCCTTGGTGTCCGCCTCACCCGTGCTTCTGATGGACATCACCGGCAGTGGCAATCCGTCCGGAGACAGGAACGCCACCTCGTTCAATATCAACCCCGGCCAGACCATCGTCAGTCGCACATAGCGCGCGTTCAGGATCGGATAGCGTTCAAACTCGCGGGAGCGCGTGTATTCGCCGGTGTCCTCGTCCTCCACGAGCGGCTCATACCAGAGCCAACGGAAGATCTGCCCCTGATCGTATTCGGCGAAGTATTCCTGCGACCAGATCTCGCCATCGTCCGACAGTTGCACTTTAAAATTGGTATCGCTGATGCTGCCGTAATAGGTCAGCCGGAAATCCTGCGTCGCGCCCAGATCAAACGTGATCTGCTCCCCGGACGCGGTCGAGACCCAGGTGCTTTCGGGTGAATCCAGCACGCCCAAATTGCTGAACGACAGCAGCGCATACGCACCTGTCAACAATAGCATCAGCACCCAATCGCGCACGCGCAGGTTCAGCCGATAATCGCGCGGGCGGAACACGCCTTCCAGCTGCTGATGGCGCTGTTGCTGAAGCCGCGGGTTGCCGGTCGGCGCGCTGTAGGTGCGCGTCAGTTCATAGCTGCGATCGCGGATACACAGATCCCAGGCCGTCCAGCACAAGAGCGCTGTGCCGATGATGTGCAGCAGCGAGATGAACGCGTTTAGCACCTGATCCGCCGATTGCAGATGCTCATATTGCAGCACCAGCGCGCTGTTCATGAACTGCGCGGCAGTGAATATCCCAAACGTGATCAGCAGCCGCACGTCCATCTGCATCGCGAATGCGACGAGCAGCAGCACGAGCGCCGGGAAGAGATATCTTTCGTGCATCATCGGCGCGAAGCAGAACAAGAACGCCAGCGTCACCGCCGCCAGCAGCGGGATCTTGCGCTTGTCCTTCGCCTTGATATACATCAGAATTGGCCCAATGCAGCCGATTACCAGCATGATCGATGAGAGCACATTCAGGCCGGGCACCGTGCCCAGCTCCACCCAATTTTTGTCCAACAGCGTATACAGGTTGCAGGCGTTCACAGTGATGTAAGAATAGCCGGACACCGTGTTCACATATAGCCCGAGCAGCCAGGACAGGCTGCGCAGTAGACCCTCATTGCCGAGCGCAGGATCCATCCCGATGGCAGACAGCAGCGTCCTCAACGCCTGCGTGCCATCATTCTCCAGCGCGGGATCCAGCCTGATGATAAACGGCAGTGACAGAAGCAGCATCAACAAAACCGTGCCCAGCATGGACAACAGAATCTGTTTGATCTTCTTGTTGTCGCCGCAGGTGACCATGTCCACGATCACGGCCGTCAGCCCCAGCGGTCCAAGCATCAGCGCTTGCGGCTTGCATAGCACGGCCAGTCCATACACGGGCAAAGCGATGTACCATTTGTCCTCCATCGCCGCATAGATGCAGACCAATATCAAGATCGTCAGCACAGAATCAATCTGTCCCCATGCCGCCGAATCCAGCATCGCCATCGGGTTGAACGCATATGCGCACGCCATCAGGAACGCCAGATCCCGACCCGTGTGCTTCTTTGCGATCTGATAGATGAGCAGCGCCGCCGCCAGATCCATCAATATGGAGGGCAGCTTGATGATCATCCAATCGATCGGGGAATTGAATGGCACGTTGAGCAGGCTGCGAATCCCGCCCTGCAACCAAAGCACATACAGATACCCGGGTGGATAATCGCAGAATGCATCGGCGGCGTAGAACCCGGATGGCCCCATCTCCACCATGCGATTTGACCAACCAAGGAAGCAATTCATGTCCACTTCATAGCCGCGCACCAGCACCGAAATCACGAGCCGGATCATCAGCGCGAGGCTGATCATGACGATCATCGGCTTCAAGTAGCTGGTCTTTGTCTCAAGCGACGGGCGCTCGCTGCGACGAATGAAAAACACAATGAGCAGCAGCGCGAAATAGAGCGCCAACACGATGTACATCCAGCTGTCTTGGAACCCAGAGCCGCCATCTTCGTCCACATCGTCCCAGTCATCATCGCTCACAGCATAGGGCGTTTCAGTCGCGAAACTGATCGCGCCCGCATCATCGATGATCGCGTTTTCCAGCTTTAGCAACTGCACATCATCAAACCAGGCGGTGCCCGTGTTGAGCGAACCGTACCCACCCAGCCTGAGCATGATCACCATCTCGGTCTGATCCTCGCCTGTGATGCCCCCGATCATCATCCTCACCCAGGCGCCGTCGGTATTGAATACCTCGTTTGAATAGTCAAATGTGTTCTCAATCGAGATGTTCGCGCCCATCTGCGCATCCGATATGCCGCTTGCCCTGACCATGCAGCTGATCTGATAATAGGTGGTCGGCTCCACCGCCACGCGCTGCACAATGCGTGCGTCGTTGGGCTGGTTATTGGTGATGCAGATGGACTTTTCGCCCAGATACGCCTGATCAGACACCGTGAAATCGCTGACCCCGGCATCCATCAGCCATGCATTGCGCGACCAATTTTCGGGCAGACCAGCATCGGTGATCTGTTCAAAATCACCGTTCAATATCAAGTTGTCCTCAGCCAGTGTAGGCATCACGATCAACGCCAGCAGCAGCAACAGAATGACCAGTACTCTTTTCATCAATGCAATCGCTTTCTATTCATCAAAGCATGGCGAACTTCCGAATTATAGCATTTCCACACCATGCCGGAAAATTCCTTCTTTATAGTCATGTTTTTTTGCATGACAGGATTCGACGCCGTTCGCAGCATCGTCATGCGCGATACAGAAACGCGGACTTGATATGGCGCACCTCGCCGTCAAGTATCTCCACCACATCGAAGCGAACCTTGCTGTCTAACAGTTTGTTCTGCTTCAAATACATCAGCGCCGCGCGGCTGATGCGGGTCTGTTTGGCGCGATTCACCGCTTCGCCCGGCGTGCCGTGTTGGGTGGTGGCGCGCTGCTTCACCTCAATAAACACAGTCGCCCCATCCATCTTCATGATCAGGTCAATCTCGCCGCCCAGCGCGCGATAGTTGCGCTCGAGCAGCTTCGCCCCGCGCGCCAGCAGGTATTCCTCCGCCACGCGCTCCCAGCTGGTTCCGCTTCGCCTCAAATTCATCGGTTCGTCCCCGCCATGATCTTGCCGATGAAGCTCAATCGATGCGCCGCGCAGGGTCCATATTCTCGCAATGCACAGATGTGCTCGCTCGTGCCATAGCCTTTATTGCGCAGGAAATTGTACATCGGATAGCGCGCATGCAGCTCCGCCATATATCGGTCGCGCGTCACCTTGGCGATGATGGACGCCGCCGCGATCATGTAACTGATCGCGTCGCCATGGATCAAAGAGGTGGACGCCCCGGGCAATGTAAGCCCCTCCACCGCATCGATCAAGAAATGCGCACCAATCGCACCCTCGGCTGCCTGCTGCATGGTCTTTTTCGTGGCGTTCAGGATGTTGATCTGGTCGATCTCGTCCGGTGGAACGGACGCGACGCGAACATAGCTGGCCGCCCCCATCAGCTGCTCATAGAGCAGCTCGCGCTTCTTCTCTGATAGCTTCTTTGAATCGTCCACGCCCAGCGGCATCATGTTTTCGGGCACCACAATGCAGGCGGACGTGACGGGCCCCGCTAGCGGCCCACGACCCACCTCATCGATTCCGGCCACGCTAAGCCCCTGCGCCCACAGCACGCGTTCGTGCTCGGTCATGCGGATCAGCTTGTCCCCTGCCGTCTCTCTTGCCATCTGTTGGCTCCTTTTATATGCCCTACTTTTTGCAGGGTTCGAGTGTGTATTTGCCGATCTTGCCACCGCGAAATTCATCCAAAATCACGCCCGCCGCGCGGTCGGTATCATATCGACCACCGCTCAGCAGCCATCCACGCCCCTTGCAGGCGGCTTCCAGCAGCAGCTCGGGTTCTTGCTCGTCCAGATCGTCGGGCAGCTTATAGCGTGCCTTGGTGGCCTCAGGATTAAGCTCCAGCAGCAACTCGAGCAGCTCGGCCGCCAGCGTCTCCGAATCCATGATCTGGTCGCGGATGGACCCGAGATAGGCCAATATCTGCGCATATCTTTGGTTCTCCAGCTTTGGCCAGAGCATGCCGGGGGTATCCAGCAGCTCCAGATAGGTGCTCACCTTGACCCACTGATTGGAACGCGTCACACCCGGACGATCGGACGCCTTGGCGATGGCAGAGCCATACAATCGGTTGATGAAACTGGACTTCCCAACATTCGGGATGCCCACCACCATCAGCCGCACCGTCTTGTTCACGCCGCGCGCCTTCATGCGATCGACCACCTGCTTTGTGGCTTGCTCAATCGCGGACAGCACCTGCTTGGTGTTGCCGCCGTTTGAATTGAACTTGAGCGCCGGCTGCCCATTCGCCTTGAAATACGCGAGCCAGCGCTGGGTCTCATTGTCGCTCGCGAGATCCGCTTTATTCAGCACCAGCACGCGGTTCTTGCCCGCCAGCATGGCGTTCAGATCCGGGTTCCTGGTGGCGATGGGTGCGCGCGCATCGCACAGCTCCACCACCGCATCCACCGCCTTCAGCTGCCCCAGCAGCAGACGGCGGGATTTGGCCATATGACCGGGATACCAATTGATATCGGGCATCTGATTCACCCCACACACAAAAACAAAAGCCGCAGATGCGGCTTTGTTTGATGATTTATCTCTCTTTGACCTTGGCAGCCTTGCCGCTACGCTCACGCAGATAGTACAGCTTGGCGCGCCTGACCTTGCCGCGACGGATCACGGTGATCGAGTCCACGCGCGGAGAATGCAGCGGGAACGTACGCTCCACGCCCACACCATAGGAAGAACGGCGCACGGTGAACGTTTCACGCGCGGAACCATTTCTCCTGGCGATGACCACGCCCTCGAAAGCCTGGAGGCGCTCACGCGTACCTTCAACGACCTTCACCTGCACGCGAACGCTGTCGCCGATGCGGAACTTGGGGATATCGGAACGCAACTGAGCGTCCTCGATGGAACGGATAATCTCATTCATTTGGGATGTCCTCCTTTCCTCTAAGACGTTCATGCCAGACCCCCTGACAGCGGACCGCCCAATTTCACAAAGATTATTATACCACAGCCAAAACATGCTTGGCAAGTACTGATTTTGTTAACTTCCAGCAATATATGGTCACTTGTCCAATAAATCCGGCCTGCGCTCGCGCGTAATCAACAATGCCTGTTCATGCCGCCATTTGTCGATCTCTGCATGGTTGCCGTTGAGGAGCACCTCGGGCACGCTCAACGCGCGATACTCCCTCGGACGGGTGTAATGCGGGTATTCGAGCATGCCAGATGAAAAGCTCTCATCCACGCTCGACTGGTCGCTGCCCAGCACCCCAGGCAGCAGCCGCGCCACCGCATCGATCACAACCAGCGCGCCCAGCTCGCCACCGGTCAACACATAGTCGCCGATGGACAATTCCTCATCGATCACAAGATCGATCGCGCGCTGATCCACGCCCTCATAGTGGCCGCACAGCAGCACCAGCTCGTCGTATTCGGCCAGCTCCTCCACGACCCGTTGGTTCAGCGTGCGTCCGCGCGGCGACAGATAGATCCGCCGCCGATTGGCGATTTCTCCCGTGTTCGCCTCCATCGCGTCCACGATGGGCTGCGCCAGCATCACCATGCCCGCGCCGCCACCGAACGGATAATCGTCGGTGTTTTTGTGCTTGTTCAGGGAATAGCTGCGGATGTCGATCAGCTCCACCTCGATCTGCCCGGCATCGATCGCGCGCCCCAAAATGCTTTGGGACAGCACCGGCCTGAGCATCTCCGGGAAGATGGTAAGCACCTTAATCTTCATTGAATACCGCCACCTCTGCCAGACGCTTCGCGCTGAGCAGCATGCGCTTTTCCTTCACGTCCACACTGAGCACCACGGTCTTGAGCGCGGGCACCAGCACCTCGCCCAGCGGCCCCTTGAGCACGTATACATCGTTGCCACCCGGCTGCAGCACATCCACCAGCGTGCCCAGCTCGCGCCCATCATCGTCCTGCGCCACGCAGCCGATCAAATCACAGATGAACTCAGCATTCTTGGGCAGCTTGATGGCGTTCGCGCGATCCACATACAGCAGCTCGCCGCGCAGCAGCTCCGCCGCGTTGCGGTCCTTCACGCCATCAAACATCATATAGACTGCATCCCTATCGATGCGCGTCACGCGGATCTTGCGCAATACGGGCTGCTCATCCTTCATGAAAAACAGGCTGCTAAGCCCCTCGAACCGTTCCGGATCACAAGTAATAGGGCGAACCTTCAGCTCGCCCTTGATGCCTTGCGGCTTGAGTATTTCGCCGATCACCAAATAGGGCGACAGCATATCAGATGATCTCCACGAACACGGGTTTGTCATCCTTGAGGGTCGCGGCCTTCACCACCGTGCGGATGGATTTGGCGATGCGTCCCTGCTTGCCGATGACTTTGCCCATGTCCTCGGGTGCGACGCGCAATTCGATGGTGATCGAATCCGCGCCATCCACCTCACGCACATCGATGGCATCCGGATGCTCCACCAATGACTGCGCGATGTATTTGACCAATTCTACCATATTCATATCGTTTCCTCCGCCGATCTTAGAGCGCTCCCGCCTTCTTCAGCAATGCGCGGGTGGTGTCGGTCGGTTGCGCGCCAACGCCCAGCCAATACTTTGCACGCTCTTCGTCCACCTTGATCAAGGCGGGCTCGGTCAGCGGGTTATAATAGCCGATTTCCTCGATGAAGCGACCATCGCGCGGGCTACGCTCGTCGGTCACCACGATGCGGTAAAACGGCTTCTTCTTCATGCCCATTCTCTTGAGACGGATCTTAACCATGTGTTGTTTCCTCCTAATACTGTGTAGATAGATTATATGCAGCACACGCTTTGCGTGGTGATATCTTTTATCGTCCGAACCCGAACGGCATCTTCATGCGACCCTTGCGGTCGCCGCCGATCATCTGTTTCATCATCTGGCGCGCTTGATCGAATTGCTTGATCAGCAGGTTCACATCCTGCACCTGCGTGCCCGAACCGGCCGCGATTCTGCGGCGCCTGGATGCGTTCAGGATGTCGGGATTGCGGCGCTCCATCTTGGTCATGGAGCGGATGATGGCGATCGATTTGTCCTGCGATTTCTTGACCTGATCCTCGTCGATCTCGACATTTTGCATCTTGGAGCCCATGCCCGGGATCATCTTGAGCAGATCGGACACCGAGCCCATTTTCTGCATCTGCCCCATCTGATCCATGTAGTCATCCAGCGTGAAATTCTGGGTCTTGACCTTGCTGATCAGCTCGCCCGCTGCCTTCTCGTCCATGGAGTCCTGCGCCTTTTCGATGAGGCTCAGCACATCGCCCATGCCCAGGATGCGCGATGCCATGCGGTCGGGGTAGAAGGGTTCAATGTCGGTCAGCTTCTCGCCCACGCCCGCGAATTTGATGGGCTTGCCGGTCACGGCCTTGACCGAGATGGCCGCGCCGCCGCGGGTGTCGCCATCCAGCTTGGTCAAAATCACGCCGTCCACGCCCAGGTTTTTGTTGAATGTCTCGGCCACGTTGACCGCGTCCTGGCCCGTCATCGCGTCCACCACCAGCAGGATCTCCTGCGGCTTCACGGTGGCCTTGACCTGCCGAAGCTCCTCCATCAGCGCCTCATCGATGTGCAGCCGACCTGCGGTATCGATGATGACGGGATCCTTGCCATAATATCTGGCATGCTCGATCGCCTCTTTGGCGATCTGCACCGGATTTCCCTGTCCGCGCTCGAACACCTCAACATGCACCGATTCGCCCACCACCTGCAGCTGCTTGATGGCAGCCGGACGATACACGTCGCACGCCACCAGCAGCGGCTTTTTGCCCTGCTTGAGCAGCATGCCGCCCAGCTTGCCCGCCATGGTGGTTTTGCCCGCGCCCTGCAGGCCGCACAGCATATAAATTGTGGGTGCGGAGGACGAATGGGTCAGCTTGGCATTCGCGCCGCCCATCAGCTCAGTCAGCTCCTCGTTGACGATCTTGATGACCTGCTGCCCGGCGGTGAGGCTGGACAAAATGTCCGCGCCAATCGCCTTTTCGGACACGCGATTTACAAAATTCTTGACAACCAGGAAGTTGACATCTGCTTCGAGCAGCGCCATGCGCACCTCGCGCATCGCCGTTTTGACGTCCTGTTCATTCAGTTTGCCCTTGCTGCTGAGCTTTTTAAATGCTTGTTGCAGTTTATCGGTAAGGCCTTCAAATGCCATGTGTTACTCCTCAATCCATTCGATTCTGCCCAGCGATTCGATCGCCTGAGCAAGTGCCTGTTTGGTCTCGGTCGATGCCTCCACGCGCTCTAGACTCTGCGTGACTGCGTTGATCTCGCGCCGAATCTTGCGGCTTTTATCAATGAGATGCAGCTTGCTTTCGTAGTTCAGCAGCTTATCCTCGGTGCGGCGCACCACGCCGTGCACCGCCTGGCGCGTGACGCCCATCAGCTCTGCGATCTCGGCCAGCGTCATATCCTCGCCGTAGTACATGCTGCACATCTTCATGCTCGAATCGTTCAGCAGCCCGCCATAAAAGTCCAAAAGCAGATTCATATCGTTTCTTCGTTCCAATGCGCGCGCCTCCAATCCGGGCTTCGATTCCTGTCCACCTGAAACAGTATACGCGTTTTCGCTCAGCATGTCAAGTAAAAACAATTGACATCGTTTGATTTCCGATGTTATATTCGCTTCGGATTGCATCCATAAAATCCCATATTGATCCTTGACGCAACAGGAATGTGATGTTATAGTATTAAATGAATATACATTATTTGTTAAGGAGTGTGCGCAATGAGCATAGAGAAGAAGCCTTTTGGCCAGCTGCATACCGGCGAAAAAGCAGACCTGTATATCCTGAAGAATGGGAGCGGCGCATGGGTTTCCATCACCAATTATGGCGGCATCATTACATCCATCCATGTACCCGGTCGGGACGGCAAGCTGGTGGATGTGCTGCTGGGCGCCAATGATGTGTCCGGCTATGCGCCCCACAACAACGGCTATCTGGGTGCGCTAATTGGGCGCGTAGGCAACCGCATCGGCAATGGCGTGGCCATTCTGAACGGGCAGCCGCTATATCTGGCGAAGAATAGCAATGGCCAGCATCTGCACGGCGGCAACGTCGGGTTTGATCGCAAGCTGTGGAGTGTCAAGATGGACAAGCTGACAAACAGCCTGATGCTGAGCTATGTCAGCCCGGACGGCGAGGAGAACTATCCGGGCACGCTTGAGGTGCGCGTCACCTATACCTGGAGCGAGCGCAACGCGCTGTCCATCCATTATGAAGCCACGTCCGACAAGGACACGCTGTGCAACCTGACCAACCACGCCTATTTCAATCTGAACGGCGAGGACAGCGGCAGCATCGTGGATCATGAGATTCAGATCGATGCCGATCGCCTGACGGTGGTGGATGAATTCTGCATCCCGACTGGCGAATTGCGAGACGTGACTGGCACCCCGTTTGATCTGCGCAAGATGACGCGCATCGCGGAGGGGTTGGTGCTGGAATCGAGCGACGAGCAGCTTACATTCGGTGGCGGCTACGATCATAACTTCGCCCTGAACGGCAGCGGCTATCGCGAGATCGTGAAGCTCAAGGGCGATAAGACCGGGATCGATATGACCGTTGAAACCGACCAGCCGGGCGTGCAGCTGTACATTGGCAATGGCCTGAATGGATCCTTCATAGGGAAAAAGCGCCCCTACGAGAAGCGCGATGGGTTGTGCCTTGAAACCCAGCTGTTCCCCGATTCGGTGAACCACAACAATTTCGAATCCTGCGTGCTGCTAGCGGGCGAAAAATACGACACCACCACCTGCTACACCTTCGGCACCGATTGATTCCATCCAAACCAATAATCATATGATCCAAGCAAAAGACAGTATGCGTAAATGCACACTGTCTTTTGTTTGGACTTGTGTTATAGCTGTGCGATGCACTCGATCTCAACCAGTCCACCCAGCGGCAGCTTGGCCACCTGCACGCAGGAGCGCGCGGGGAAATTGCCGTCGAAGAAGGATTCGTAGATCTTGTTCACGGCGGCGAAGTCGTTCATGTCCTGCACGAAGATGGTGCACTTGACGGCGTCCTTGAAGTCCGCACCCACTTCCTTCAGGATCGCACCCACATTCTTCATGGACTGCTCGGCTTGCGCCTCTACGCCCTCCAACAGCTTGCCCGTCATGGGATCGATCCCCAGCTGACCGGAGGTGAACAGCAGCTTGCCCGTGTCGATCGCTTGCACATACGGCCCGACCGCCTTGGGCGCATTGTCCGTGTGAATGATTTTCTTGCTCATAGTGATGTTGCTCCCTTATCTTTATAATGCGTGCAGCTCCTGCACGAATGCCGCGGCATCGGGCGCTCTGAACAGCGCAGAACCCGTGACCAGCAGCGTTGCTCCCTGTCGCACCAAGTGTGGTGCGGATTGCGTGTCCACGCCGCCGTCCACCTCAATTTCAGCCTCCACATTGGCAGAAACCAGCATCTTCTTGATCTCGCCCACCTTGGTGACCACCTGCGGGATCAGCGATTGCCCGCCGAAACCCGGGTTGACGGTCATCGCCAACACCTGATCAAATTCGCCCAGCACGTATTGCAGCGTTTCGGGCGAAGTGGCCGGATTGAGCGATACGCCCGCCAGGCATCCACAATCTCTGATCTGCTCCAGCACGCGATGCAGATGATTCGTGGCCTCGACATGCACCGTTATGGTTCGAGCGCCCGCTTTTGCGAACTTCTCGATGTATCGCTCCGGCTGCGCAATCATCAGATGCACATCCAGCGGAAGCCTGCTCACGCCGCTGATCTGCTCGAGCATTGACCAACCAAAGCTGATGTTGGGCACGAATATGCCGTCCATCACGTCGTAATGCAGTGCGTCCACGCCCGCCTGCTGCATGCGCAAAATCTCGTCCTCCAGATGTAGTATGTCCGCCGCCAGCAAGGATGCTGCCACCTTAGCCATAACGATCCCTCCATCTTTGGTTCATCTCGTCAAACAGGATTTGATAGCGTTCATGCCGACCAATATCAATCTTTCCGTCCTCCATTGCCTGCAACACCGCGCAGCCCGGCTCGGTGATGTGCACGCAGGTCAAAAAGCGGCAATCCTTCTCATAGGGCAAGAACTCAGGATACCTTTCCTTGATCAGCGCAGGATCGCACAGCGCCAGCTCCAGCAAGCTGAATCCGGGCGTATCCAGCACCATGCCGCCGCCCTCCACCTCGATCAGTTCGCAATGACGGGTCGTGTGCTTGCCACGTTCAATCTTCTCGGAGATGCTGCCGGTGACCAGCTGCAGCCCATAGAGCGCGTTGATCAGCGTGCTCTTCCCCACGCCCGATTGCCCGGCGAACGCGTGCACCTTGCCAAGAAGCGCCTGTTTCAGCGCGGGCACGCCCTCCCCCGATTCGGCGCTGACGGGGTAGACCAGGCAGCCCGCCAGGCGGTAGGACTTCGCGATTTCATCCGCGCGATCGGGGCTCAGATCCGCCTTGTTGATGACCACGATGGCATCCATGCCCGCAATGCGCGCGCACAGCAACATCCTGTCCAGCAGCAGCAGATCCGCCTCGGGCGATGCGGCGGCGACCGTCAGCACAATCACATCCACATTCGCGACGGGCGGCCGAACCAGCATGTTTCGGCGGGGCAGGATTGCCTCAATCCAGCCATGCTCCTCGCCCCTGCTAGGCGTAAACTGCACGCGATCGCCCACCATGGGTTTGAGCTTCTGCCGCCGCAGCTTGCCCTGCGCACGCAGCGTGTGCAGCGCGCCATCTGCATCCGCCTTCACGGTGTAAAACCCGCCGATCCCCTTGAGAATGATCCCTTCCAATATCGCACCTCATTAACCAAATTCGATTGCTTCTTCGATCTTCAATTCGCCGTTGACATACATGCGCACCGTGTGATTGCCGGGCGTATCAGCCTCCAGATCCAGCCCGATCGCCTGGTTGCCCTCCTGTTCCAGTCGGGCGGCGTATTGCTCGATCTCCTGGCTGTCCTGTTCCACGGTACATCGCACGTCCGCGCCGCCTGACGGGATCGCCACCCAGAATTTCTTCTGCGCGCGATAGGTGGTCTGCCGCACCTGGCTGATCGTCAGCTGGATGGGCGCACCCAGCAGCGCCATCATGCCCGCGTCCACACTCTGCGCGATCACGGTGCCTTCCTCCTCGGTGCTCAGCCGTTCAATCACATTCGAATCCACCGTGAACCCGCTTGATATCAAGGAATTCTTGGCGTTCTCAAGCGGCACACCCAGCACCATCGGCACAGGAGCACTCTCCCCGCTGATGGACAACTTGACCTTGTCGCCCGGCTTGACCCATTCGTTCACGGCCGGCTCCTGCGATACCACGGTGCCCACGGCCGCCTCAGATATCACCAGCGTCACATCATTCTCGCTCAGTATCATATCATTTTCTTCAATTAAGCGCATGGCCTCGCTACGGGTCAGCTCCAGCAATTTCGGCATTCTCAGCTTTTCCTTGCCAATTGAAACGCCCAGCTTGATCCTTTCTCCCGGCCACATCGGCGTACCCGCGACCGGCTCCTGGGTCACCACGGTACCATAGCTGACATCGTCATAGTGCTTCTCATCGATCGTGTGCAGCAGCCCCAGTTCATCCAGCTGCGCCACGGCGTCCTCCAGATCCAGCATCATCACATTGGGCGCCTGGATGCGCGCGAACAGCTCTCGATACCAGTCTCGTCCCTTGATCGCGCCCAACACGATCAATGTCGCGATCAGCGCCACGAGCCCGTAGTTCCTGAGGTGTCGAAGCACCTGCTGGCGGCGCTCCTTTCGCTCTTGTTTGAGGATCTGTTGTTCCTCCTTGGTGAGCGTCTGCACGCCCACAAAGCCGCCCTTGGGCAGCCGAATCGCGCGCTTCAAATCGGCAGCGAACCCTGTCGCGGTCTGATATCGCTTGTCCGAGTCCTTCTCAAGCGATTTCATGATGACCTCGTCCAGTCCCTTGCTGATCTCCGGGTCAAAGATGCGGGTACTTTTGGGCACCTCCTGCACATGTTTGAGTGCCACGGCCACCGGCGTATCGCCATCAAATGGTACATGCCCGGTCACCATCTCGTACAGCACCACGCCCACGGAATATAGATCGCTCTTCTCGTCCGCCGTCTGGCCGGATGCCTGTTCGGGCGAGAAATAGTGCACCGAACCCAGCACCGATTCACCATCGGCATAGGTCTGCGTGTTGGTGTTGGTGGCGCGCGCAATGCCGAAGTCGGCCACCTTGATGTTGCCCTCCGCGTCCACCAGAATGTTCTGCGGCTTGATATCACGATGCACCACATGGCTCTTATGGGCGTGATCCACCGCCGCCAGAATCCGAAGTGCCATCGCCACCGCGCGCTGGGGTTTGAGCTTGCCGGTCTGACGAATCAGGTCCTTGAGCGTCTTGCCACGCACATATTCCATGACGATATAGCGCATATCGCCGTCCTGCCCGACATCGTACATATTGACGATGTTCGGGTGGGACATCTTGGCCGCGGCATGCGCCTCATGATTGAAGCGACGCACAAAATCGTCGTCCGCGTTGTATTCGCTTCGAAGCACCTTCACGGCCACCTCGCGCAGCTGCACGCGATCCCATGCGCGATACACCACCGCCATGCCGCCCGTGCCGACCACTTCGCTCAGCACGTACCGATTGGAAAGGATGCGATCCGTCATGCGTGATCATCCCCCTCTCCGAGTGCAATCAGCGCTGTGATGTTGTCGCTTCCGCCCCGATTGAGCGCGAGCTGCACCATGGATTGGAGCTTGTCGTTCCAGGTGCCGCTTTGCAGCAAAATCTCGGCGATCTCAGGCGTTCGAAGGTAGTTTGAAAGTCCGTCCGTGCACAGCAGCCACACATCGCCCGCCTGATAGTCCAGCCGAATGATGTCCGGCTCCACTTTTTTGTTGGTGCCCAGCGCGCGCGTGATGATGTTGCGCTGCGGATGGGTCGCTGCCTCGAGCGGGCTGAGCTCACCCTTCTCCACCAGCTCATTGACGAGCGAATGATCGTTTGATAGCTGCATCAGCGCCTTTTTCCTCAGCAGATAGGCGCGGCTGTCGCCCACGTGGGTCAGATAGGCGGTATCTTCCTGCAAATATAGCGCTGTCAGCGTGGTGCCCATGCCGTGCTTGAGCGGGTCGCGCCTGGCTGCTTGATGGATCTCCGCGTTTGCGGATGTCACTGCGCTATGAAGCGTTTCTTCATTGACTGTGTGGTTGCGCAAAAACTCCGTGAAGGCGCGAATCGCCATCCCGCTTGCGACCTCCCCGGCAAGATGGCCGCCCATGCCATCCGCCACCGCCGCGAATTGCTCGCCCGGAAGCGGCAGATAAAATGCGTCCTCGTTGGCCGATCGCACGTTGCCCACATGCGTCAGTGCATATGCTCTCACTGGTATCACCTCACTGTGCTTGGTTCATGGCGTGGCGCCGAAGCTGCCCGCACGCACCCTGTATGTCGCTGCCCATCTCGCGCCGAACGGTGGCCGAGATATGACGATGTTCAAGTCTGGTCAAAAATGCCCGCACGCGCTCGGGCGAGGGCGGCCTGAGGTTGCGCTCTGCCACCTCATTGAGCGGGATCAGGTTCACATGGCACTGCATCCCGCGCAGCAGCCTGCTCAGCTCGTCCGCATGCGCCAGATCGTCATTGACCGAATCGATCAAGGCATATTCGAGGATCACGCGCCGCCCGGTCTTTTCGATGTAGCGCTTGCACGCATCCAGCGTCTGCTGGATGGTATACACATTCGCGATCGGCATGATCTCGCGCCGGATCTTGTCATTGGATGCATGCAGAGAGAGCGATAGCGTCAGCTGCAAGCCCTCCTTGCTGAGTCGATCCATCTCAGGCACCAGCCCGCATGTGCTCAACGAGATGCCCCGCGTGGACAGGTTCAGCCCGCGTTCATCGATCGCCAAACGGATGAATTTCAATACATTGTCATAGTTATCCAGCGGCTCCCCGCTGCCCATCAGCACCAGATTCGCGATGCGGCTGCCCGATTCCATCAATCTGCGATGGATCAGCACCACCTGCCCCAGCATCTCGCCGGGGGTAAGGTTCCTCACGCATCCATCCAGCGTGGACGCGCAGAACGCGCAGCCCATCTTGCAGCCTACCTGCGTGGACAGGCACAGTGTCGCGCCATGGTGATAGCGCATCAGCACGCCCTCCACCAGGTTCCCATCCATCAGCCGAAACAGGAACTTCTGCGTGCCATCGATCTTGGAGGTGATCGATCGCTCGATTTCAATCGGGTTGGCGGTGCAATTCTTTGCCAGCTGCTCGCGCAATATCGTAGGCAGATTGCGCATCTCATCCCATGACGCACCACGATTCAGCCATTCATACAGCTGCTTGGCGCGGAATTTGGGCTGACCCATCTCCTTAAGCATCGCGCCCAGTTCTTCGTATGTCATGCTCAGCAGGTCGATCATAGCGCACCTCGGCGCACCATGCGCGCAATGAAAAACCCATCCATATGATCCAGATGCGGCTGCAATTGCAGCATGCCGTCCTGCATGCGATCCCTGAGCGATTCGGGCAGCCAGTCGCCGCTCTCGTCCAACGAGAATTCTGGATGCGAATCAAGGAACGCGCGCACCTGCCGCTCGTTTTCGTCCTTGGTGATGGTGCAGGTGGAGTAGATCAGCCGCCCGCCGATCCCCACATATTGGCAGCATGCGTCGAGGATCTTCTTTTGCAGCTTCACCAATGAATCGATGTCCTGGCTGCTGACGCGATATTTGATGTCCGGCTTGTTCAGCATCACGCCCAGCCCGGAGCAGGGCGCATCGATCAGCACCGCATCGAACATCATGTCCAGATTCGGGCTGTGGATGGATGCATCGCGCACCGCCGGCTTCATGTTCTCAAGGTGTAGCCGCTTCTGCACGGATTTGAGCAGCTGCACGCGGTGCTCATGCACGTCCCACGCCTGCACGCGTCCGCCGTCCGTCAGCATCTCTGCCATCATCGCGGCCTTGCCGCCCGGCGCCGCACACGCGTCCAATATGACCTCACTGCCCTTGGGCGCGACGGCATACGCGGCCAGCATGGACGATTCGCCGATCATGCTGTATCGACCGGCCAGAAAGTCCTCGTCCTGCCCCAGATCTGCCGCACCGCTGAGATGATAGGCCATCGGCACCACGCCCGGCTTCAGCGTCCAATGCCGCTTCTCGGCATATGCCTCAAACGCTTGTGCATCATAGCGGCGGAAATTCGGCCGAATCGTCTGATCAAATGATTCGGGGCGATAGCGCAATATCTCCTGCGCCTGATCCATCCCATAGTCGTCCGCGATGCGCTTGACCAACGGCTCTGGCAAGGAATGCATGATGGACAGATAGCGAAGCGGATATTTCTCTTTGTCCGGATACTCGATCTCGCCCGCATCGCGCGCGCGGATCAAGCTCCTCAATGTGCCGTTCACCAGCGCCGCGTAATGCTCGCGCCCCAGCGTCTTGACCTGCCGCACCGCCTGATCCACCACGGCATGATCGGGCAATTTGTCCATGAACAGCAGCTGCGCCGCCGCGATGTGCAGTATGTCCTCGATCACCGGCTCTGGCATCTTGCTCACGAACTGCCCCAGCACGTGCGAGATCCGGATGCGGTTCTCGAGCGCGCTATAGAATATATTGGTCGCCAGCCGCTTGTCCACATGGGACAAATTGCTGCGCGACAGGTGCTTATCCAGCGCCAGCGTCGCATAGGCATCGGCGCGGGTCACATCCATCAGCGCATTCAAAGCCAGCCTGCGCGCATCGATGACGCTCGGCTTCATCATGGGTTTCTTGGGCGGTCTTTTATCCATTCAGCACTGTCCCCACTTCAATCGTTTTGCCCATCAGATACGCTTTGGCATGCATGCGCTTGGCGTTCGGGGCCTGTATCTCAATCAACTCAATGGCGCCATCTCCGCAGCGCACGATCAACCCCTGCTTGGCGCTTGATACCAGCACCTCGCCCGGCTTCCCGGGCAGATCGCAATCGGAGACCTTCGCCTGCCAAACCTTGAGCGTGCCCTCGGGCAGCATTGCAAACGCGCCCGGCCAGGGGTTCACGCCGCGCACCAGGTTCACCACCTGCGCGGGCGATTGGGTGAAATCGATCTTGCCCACCTGCTTGTTCAGCATGGGCTGGTAGCTGGCGCGATATTTTCGCTGACGAATGGGCTTGATGTCGCCCTGATCCAAGGCCTTGAGCGTCTCAATCAGAAGCTCAGCGCCCAGCTGCGCCATGCGATCGGTCAGCTCACCCGCCGTCTCATCCGGGCGGATCTTGCGCTTTTTTCGAAGCAGCATGTGCCCCGTATCCAGCCCCGCGTCCGTCTGCATCGTGGTTACGCCGCACCAGATGTCCCCCTCGATGATGCTCCAATTGATCGGCGCGGCGCCCCTGTGCTTGGGCAGCAGCGAAGCATGCACATTGATCGTGCCCATCGGCGGGATATCCAGCAGCTTCTGCGGCAGGATCTGACCGAACGCCGCCGTGATGATCAGATCCGGACTGAGCGCCTGCATGGCCTCGATCCCCTCCGGCCTTCTGACCCGTTCAAACTGATACACAGGGATCGCATAACGACCCGCCAATTGCTTGATGGGCGGCTCAATCACGCGATTGCCGCGCCCCGCCGGGCGATCAGGCTGCGTGAACACGCCCACGACCTGATAATCATGATCGATCAAGGCCTGCAAGGAGGGCACCGCGAATTCGGGCGTGCCCATGAAAACGATGCGCATGGGCTATTCGTCCTCCTCTTCATGCTGCTGATTGAGTTGGTCGGTCACGTCCTCGATCATCTTGTCCACATACAATATGCCGTCCAGATGATCCAGCTCGTGCGATACCACGATCGGGAAGAAGTCCTCGCCCTCCATCTCGAACCATTCGCCGTTTCTATCCTGCGCCTTGAGGGTGATGTGCTGCGGGCGCATGACGGTGCAGCGACGACCGGGGATGGACAAGCAGCCCTCCGGGTTGATCTGCTCGCCCTGGCTGCTGGTGATGGTCGGATTGACCAGCTCCAATATGCCCTCGCCCGCATCGATCACCACCACGCGGCGAAGGATGCCCACCTGCGGCGCGGCGATGCCCGCCCCGTCCGCATGCATCATGGTTTCGGCCATATCGTCCAGCAAATTATGCAGTTTTTTGTCAAACTTCTCCACCGGGTGCGACGTCTTGCGCAGCCCATCGTCGCCTATCTCAATGATCTTACGAACTGCCATGAAAACCCCCCCAATATACGATCGAAATGCCATTTACAGCATGTTTGTCGGATTGATCTCAAGCTCCACTTTTGCGCCCTCCACAGGCTTCAGCTGTTGCTGCTCCATGAATTGTAGCACCTGCTCCGTCTGCCCGCGCGCATACAGCTTGATGAATACCATCTGCCGAAACTCGCCCCGAATGCGCTTGATCGGCGCAGGCAGCGCGCGCATCTGCACCACGTCCTGCCGAAGCGCCTCTGCGTCCAGATATGCGTTCAGTTCCGTTTCGAGCGCGATGGCCGTATCATGCGCCAACAGCTCATCCTCGGACGTGATCAGCAGCCGCGCGATCAAGGTAAACGGCGGATACAGCCCGCGCCGCCGCACCTGCGCCTCCTTGTGATAGAACGCGCGATAGTCCTGCTTGGCGGCCAGCTGGATGCCGTAATGATCCGGGTCATACGTCTGCACGACCACCTTGCCGGGCAGATCGGCGCGTCCCGCGCGACCTGCCACCTGCGTGATCAGTTGGAAGGTGCGCTCCACGCTCCGGTAATCGGGCACGTTCAGCGACATATCTGCCGCCACCACCCCGACCAGCGTCACGTTCGGGAAATCCAGCCCCTTCGCGATCATCTGGGTGCCGACCAGAATGCGGCTCTCGCCCCGCCGAAATGC
>JAJDGF010000068.1 GCA_030265545.1 Eubacteriales bacterium OttesenSCG-928-N13 | reverse complement strand
GGGCGTGTTGGCCTTTGTCAACACGCAAAAAATGCGTTCAACGGCAGAATCGCCGTGGAACGCATTTTTGTTTGGTTGGTGTTACTTTTGCTCAGTCAGCGAGGAGATCAGCCCGGCTGCCTTGCCCATGATCTCGGTGAGCTGGCCATGGCTCAGCTGCTCCATCATGCTCATCACGGCACTGTGTGCATCGTCGCCCACACCCTGCGCCTTCTGCTCCACGTCGGCAACGGCGGTCTGCGCCTTCTGTTCGACATCGGCTGCTACGCCCTGCGCCTTTTCCTCAACCTGAGAGGCCGCGCCGGTCAAGCTGCTCACCACGCTGCCCAGATCCATGCCCTTAAGCATGCTCTCGCCCTTGGCGGCCAGGCTCTCCACGGTGCCCTTGAACTGCTCGGGGATCTCCACATTCTGCAGCACATGCTCAATCAGTTCGCCCGCGTCATGTGCGCCGCCCGTCAGGGCGCTGATGCCTGCATTCAGGATGGTCTTGAAGGCGTCTTGATTGGTGTTTTGATTCTCGCTCATTGGTTGTCTCCCTTTCTGCGCAATGCGCCAAAAAATGCCAACATTTACGTCCTTTAGTGTACCATACCATGCAGGAATGTGCAACCAACAATTTCATACCATTCTAGTGGTGTTACGGGAGAATTTGTGCCGAGATTTGGGCATATATCTGGCTTCCGTCCTGTGCGACGGCGTAAATCACGATTTCAGTCGCCTCTGTCAGACCACCATGCACGCTGAGCATCCCCTGCGCATCGATCTGCACCCCGTTCGGTGCATTCTCGATCTGCCAATAGACGTCCTGCCGCGCGGCGGGCTCGCCTGCGCCGTCATAGACCGCGGCCTTCAGCGTGCGACTCTCGCCTGCGCTCAGGCTCAGCTGGTTTTGCTCATTAAGTGCGTTCGGATCCACCAGAATGTCAATCGACAGCGCGCGCCGCCCCAGATACAGCATGAACTGTGCTTCATCCCCGGCATAGGTGGTCGCGACCACGCGATAGCTGTCGCCCGGCTGGTCATAGCGCACCGTCAGCCGCCCATTGTCCTCGTTCAGCTTCACGCTGGAGCCATGGCTCTGATCCACGGCCTGAATCTGATATCGCACGTCCGCATCCACATTGGGCGACACCTTGAGCAACGGGTTCTTGGCATATTGCCCCAGATCCAGCTGCCCGCCATCCTCGATCACCGCGAAGTCGGGTGCGAAATGGATCATTGGTGCATCCACCACCTTCACAGGCTTGCGAAGTTGCTTTTGCGTGTCATTGGGGAACTGTACCGTGGCGATCAGCTGGGCGCTTCCCTTTTTCACCGCGCGCAGCTGCCCATTTTGATCCACCGAAAGGCAGCCATCACTGCTGTCAAAATCGATCTGAACGGCATCCAGGCAGGGCTCGCCATCCATGTATGCCATGATGCTGCGCTCGCGATCGATCTGATAGCGCGCACCCTCGCCCATCACCAGCTCGCCCGTGTAGTTGACCGTCTGCCCATCGAACGCATCGTCCGACCAGCAGGCGGAGTATTGATGTGCATCTGGTGTTCCCTCGGGCACAGGGGTATGCTCCACAGCCTGTGTGGGCTGCGGATCCGCGGTGCCTTCGGGATTCGTACCGTCCGGTTCCTCCTCGACTGGTGCAAATGGGTCGGTCAATGACTGCGCGGCAGAATCCTCCTGCGCATACGCCATTGGCAACCAGACCATGCATAGCGCCAACACCATGCCTAGCGCCAGGCTCTTTGTGTGTTTCATGATATCATCCATATCTCCATTCGTATTGAAATGCCATTTTATATGGTGTACCCATTATACTACACGCGCACAAGGATTTGTGGCGCTTCAAAATGAAACTACAATATGTTACCAGTTCGACGCAAATTGGTTCACATTCAATTCACGATTCATGCCAAAAACAGCTGCCTCATCAGCGCATCCCCCGCATCCAGCGCTGGAATGGATTGGCAGGCGTCCTCGGTGAACGCGCGCATGCCCTCCGTCGTGCGGCTGTCATAGATCGCGAACGGGATGGGCGTGGCGTCATGCGTGCGCGTGCTGAGCAAGGTGTAATGATCGGGCAGCAGCACCAGCCGGAAATCGCCCAGCTGCGGCAGCTCCTTGAGCAGCGGCTGCACGATCCGCGCATCCACGCGGCGGATGGCCTCCAGCTTGCTTTCCATGTCCCCATCGTGGCTCATCTCATCGGGCGCTTCGATGTGCACCAGCACATAGTCGTCGCCGCGCTTGAGTGCATCCATCGCCGCGGCCAGCTTGGCCTCGTAATCGGTATCCAGCAGTCCGGTTGCACCCTCGACATCGGGCGCATGTAAGCCCATCAATCGCGCGATGCCCTTCACCAGCGGCACCGCGGAGATCACACTGCCCTTGATGCCATATGTCTGTTCGAAATTGGGCAGATCATATGCCGAACCCGCGCCCCACAGCCATGCCGTGTTGGCGGGCAGCAGCCCCTGGCTCTCTCTTTCAATATTGATCGGGTGCACGCTCAGCACCTCGAATGAGCGCTGCATCAGCGGCAAAATCCCCTCGGCATGCTGCGGCAGATAGCCCTCGATCGACTGCCCAACGATGTCATGCGGGGGCGTCATCTCCATGCCGTCTGCATTGCCCGGCATCACCGCCACATGGCGGAATGTATATGTGGGCTCGATCCGGAAGTGCAGCTCATCCATCAATGCATGGAATTGTGCATCCGCCATCAGATCGGTGATCAACTGATAGGCCTCGTCCCCATCAATGCCGCCCCCGTTGTGGCTGAGCATGGTGGCATTGGGATACCCCTCGGACGTGATCGCCGCCAGGTTCAGCCGAAAGGCCACCTCGCCCGGCAACACATCCACGCCCATCCCCGCCGCCTCCAGCGGTGAACGCCCGTTATAGACGGCCTTCGCGTCATTCCCAAACAGCGTCAGAAACGCCACATCGCTACCGGGCGGCAGTCCCTCCGGGCAGCTGATCAATCGACCCAGCTCGCCCGCACCCACCCGCGCAAAGCCATCCAGCGTCAGCGCCTGTAGCGGCGTCCTATCGCCCAGCGCCTCGATCGGGAAATCCGCCATCCCATCGCCAACCACCATCACATATTTCACAATGGAACACCTCCAACGCTTGCCAAATCGGGCTCAATCGTATATGATTGTATCACAGGTGCGTTAAAACATAAAGCGCGCGAAAATAGACAATATCGGAGGTTCGCTATGCCATCTGAACAGCAACCATTGCTTTTATCTATGCTAAAGGGGCAAATCTTTGACGGATTTTTGCTCATCAAAAGCGCCGAACAGCGCACATCCTCCAACGGCAGCAAGTACCTGGATCTGACGCTGCAGGATCTGAGCGGGGATGTGAATGGAAAAATGTGGGACGGCACGGTGCCTGCGCCCAAGACGGGCACGGTGGTTCGGCTGCGCGGTGCGATGCTGGAATATAACAACCGCCCGCAGATGCGCGTGGACAGGATGCGCGAATCAACCGAGGCGGATGGTGTGGACATGGGCATGTTGATCCCCTGCGCGCCCTATCCCGCGGACGAGATGATGGATGCGCTGCTCAGCCGCGCAAACGCCATTGGGGACGAGCAGCTGCGAGAACTGGTGTTGTTCCGATTGAATGAATCAAGAGTGCCGCTGATGTACTTCCCGGCCGCCGCCCGCCTGCATCATGCGGAGCGCAGCGGACTGCTGCACCACACCAGCACCATGCTGAAAACGGCGGATGCGATCTGCGCGGTGTATCCTCAGCTGGACAGCGACCTGCTGGCCGCTGGGGTAATGCTGCACGATCTGTCCAAGCTGACCGAGATCAACAGCGACGAGCTGGGACTCGCGAACGAATACACGGTCGAGGGCAACCTGCTGGGGCACATCGTGAAAGGCGTGAGCGAGTTGGATCGCGCGGGGCGCGAGCTGGGCACCCGCAAGGAACTGCTGCTGATGCTGGAGCATATGATTCTGTCCCACCACGATCTGCCCGAATATGGCAGCCCGAAAAAGCCCATGTTCCCTGAGGCCGAGGTGCTGCACGTGGTCGATCTGCTGGATGCGCGCATGTACGAGATGAGCCACGCGCTGCAAACCGTGCAGCCGGGCGCGTTCTCCGAGAAGATCTGGTCGCTCGAGCGCAAGCTGTATCGCAGAAAAGAGCAGCCCATCGCAGATCAACCCGAGGCTGAACCGACTGAATAAATGATAAAGGAGTGCGAATTCGCACTCCTTTTGGCGTGTTGACGGTCGTCAACACGCCCTCGTCGAAGCCCAGAGACCTTCTCCTCGGATGGGAAACGAAAGCAGAATTTCTTGTGAAGAATTCTTCACGGTCAGAAATTCCGCTTCGCACTCCTTTATGATTGCCGTATTATTTCATTATAACAGGCACATAGACAGCGCATGCAATGTCCGTACCGTCCATGAAATAGTATTCAAAATCGGCGTTGCGGCTCTCATCGAAGGCATACTCACTCGTGGGCAGCCACGTCTCATAAATGTAGGAAAACGTGGGTTTGATCTCTGCCATCGTGGGCGCGTGGAACACGGCATATTCGCCGCCCTGCACGGTATACTGTTCCATGTCTGCGTCGATCTCTTTCGCCGGATCATGATCCACTGCGATCATGTATTTGAACAGGTCGTCCTGCCGATCCGGCTGCATGATGCACAGCCCGAAGTTCTCCATTTTGCCCGATTTCGCCATCAGGCGCTGAAAATCGCCGTTGCCATGGATCTTCTCCCACAGCTTTGAAATCTCGGGGTCCATCGGCTTGACCATAATGGCATAGCCGATCGCCGAGGTGTCCTCGCGGGTCACAAACCTTACATCCATTGCATGATACCTCCAATATTCATTCCATGCGCGCGCGCCCGATCGATTCATACGTAACGCCTGTACCCATAAATTGCTTGAGATCATAGCAGTTGCGACCATCCAGCACGATGGCTGTTTTCATGTGCGTCTTGAAGTCCTCGGGCGTGAGCGCGATCACCTCCGGCCATTCGGTCAAAATCATGCACAGATCCGCACCCTTGAGCGCCTCGATCGGCGAGGAGAAATAGGTCACCCCATCGTCCTGGATGTCCTGGAAGCGCTCCTGCGCGACCGGATCCCAGGCATGCACATTCGCGCCATCCTCCACCAACGTGGGCACCACATGCAGCGACGGCGCCTCCCGCAGGTCGTCCGTGCCCGGCTTGAACGCCAAGCCCAGCACCGCCACGGTCAGCCCCTCAAAGCCAGGATAATGCTTGCGCGCCTTTTTGAGCAGTTTCAGCTTCTGTTGGTCATTCACCTCAATGGCCGCCTTGACGGTCTTGAGCTCATAATCCAGATAGTTGGACAGCCAATGCAGCGCCTTGGTGTCCTTGGGGAAGCAGGAGCCGCCGTAGCCAATCCCGGCGCGCAGGAACTTGTTGCCGATGCGCTCATCGTAGCCCATGCCCAGCGTCACATCCATGATGTCCGCGCCCACCAGCTCGCACAGGTTGGCGATCTCGTTGATGTAGGATATCTTGAGCGCCAGAAAGTCGTTGGACGCATATTTGATCATCTCGGCCGAGCGGCGATTGGTCACCAGCACGGGCACGTCCTCAAATCCCTGATACATCCTCCGAAGCACCTGCTCCGCGCGCTCCGATTCCACGCCCAGCACGATGCGGTTGGCGTGCAGCGTGTCCCTGACCGCCGTGCCCTGCGCCAGGAATTCGGGGTTGGACGCGACCTCCACCCACACGGGGTGCTTGAGCTCCGCCCTGATCAGCGCCTCCACCTTGTCGTTGGTGCCGATCGGCACGGTGGATTTCACGACCACCACGCAGTCTCGCTCAATCGCATGCGCGATCTCCTTCGCCGCCTGAAACACATACGCCAGGTTGGCCGAGCCGTCCTTCTTCTCGGGCGTGCCCACGCCGATGATCACCACATCAGCATCACGATAGGCCTGCGCGCCGTCCGTGGTGAAGAAAAGCCTCTCTTTATTCTCTGCCATCAGCTGTTCGAGCGATTCCTCGAAGATCGGGGATTTGCCCGAGCGCATCAGCTCCACCTTGGCAGGATCGATGTCCACACATGTCACGCGGTGCCCAATCTGCGCCAGGCACACGCCCGACACCAGCCCCACATATCCCGTGCCTGCAACGGCAATGTTCATTCGTCTTGTCCCCCTTATGTTGCGAGCAGCAGCTCGCCAAAGTCGTCCGGCGTATGGAAATCCGGCTCTTTTGTATGCACAGGATGCCAGCACCCAAAATGCGGATGGATGGTCTCATCACATTTGAAGAAATTGCCCCGCATGCGCATCCCTTCGCGCGGCGCCCAGCCAGGAAACAGCGAGCTTAGCCAATCCGTCCGGATGGTATAGCGCGCCGTCCAGCATTCACCCGCGATGATCTGGATCTCAGGACGCATGCCCTCGGGATACTCCATGATCACCGTGCGCCCCTGACGCGCCGCACCGATCCCGATATGCATCACGCCCAGCGGGTTCAGCTCGATGTTGATATAGCGCGCGTCCGATTCGGGCATGGGCTGAAAGAAGAACTCCATGCAGCTATCCTGACACACCATGCCGCCCATCCGCCATTCCTTGGCCACGATGGTCTGCTCCCAGGCTGTCATTGCAACATGCAGCCCGTGCTCGCTCCATGTGAGCTGCGCGCGCACCTTGGGCTCATAGCCCATCGGCCAGGGATAGCACGCGACCCATGCATCGTCTGGCTTGCCGCGGCGAATGATATACTCTGCCATGCTACAAACGCCCTCCATGATGTATATATCTATAATGAAAGAATACCATATCCATGTTATTTTGACAAGCATTCACAAACCTGATACAATCAGCGTGTTAACGCATGAAGAAAGGTGCATCACCACATGAAGATACAGGTGCTGGATACCACACTCAGGGACGGCGCACAGGGCGAGGGCGTGGTCTTTTCCCATGAGGACAAGATACAGGTCATTCGTGCGCTGGATGCGCTGGGTGTGGATTATATCGAGGCGGGCAATCCGGCGTCCAATCCGAAGGATCAGGTGTTTTTTGCGTATGCCACGGAGAAGCTGCAGCTGATGCATGCCAAGCTGGTGGCGTTTGGTTCCACCTGCCATGCGGGCTGCGCTGCGCAGGACGATCCGGGGCTTCGGGCGTTGATCCAATCGGGCGCGCAGACCATCTCGCTGTTTGGCAAGAGCTCGCTGCTGCATGTGGAGCAGGTGCTTCAGACCACGCCAGAGGAGAACCTGCGGTTGATCACCGATTCGGTGAAGCTGCTCGTGGATCATGGGCTACAGGTGTTCTATGATGCGGAGCACTTCTTTGACGGATATAACGACGACCCGGACTATGCACTGCGCACATTGCGCGCGGCGCAGGAAGCCGGAGCTCAGCTGATCGTGCTGTGCGATACCAACGGCGGCACGCTGCCAGGGGATATCAATCGCATCACGCAGAAAGTGAAAAAGGCCATCTCGCTGCCGCTGGCGATCCATTGTCACAACGATGCCGGGCTGGCCACCGCGTGCACGCTGGCGGGCATCGAGGCGGGCGCCATCATGGTGCAGGGCACCATCAACGGCTATGGCGAGCGCTGTGGCAACGCCGATCTGTGCCAGGTGATCCCCAATTTGGAGCTGAAAATGGGGCATCAGTGTTTGCCGGATGGCAAGCTGCCCTCCCTCTCCAAATGTGCGCGCCTGATCGCGGAGATCGCGAATCTGTCCATGTATGAGCATAGCCCGTATGTGGGGCGCTCGGCGTTCGCGCACAAGGGCGGCATGCACATCGACGGCATGCTGAAGGATCGGCGCAGCTTTGAGCACATCGATCCAGAACTGGTGGGCAACTCGCGCAGGTATCTGGTGAGCGAGGTCGCCGGACGGGGCGCGCTGATGACCCGCCTCGCGCAGATCGCGCCCGATCTGAGCAAGGAGAGCGAGCAGACCTTACAGATCATGGACATGCTCAAGCAGCTGGAGCAGCGAGGCTATTCCTTTGAGGGCGCGGAAGGTTCATTGGCGCTGCGGGTGCTGGGCAGCCTTGATCGTCGGCGCAACTTCTTTGAGGTGCTGGATTTCCATGTGGTCTCCAGAAAGCCTGAGAACGACAAGAACGCGCAGGCCTTCGTGAAGGTGATGGTGGACGGGCAGCAGGAGATCACCGCCGATGAGGGCGACGGTCCCGTGAATGCGCTGGATCTGGCCATCCGCAAGGCGCTCACCCGCTTCTATCCCTGCATCGGCAGGATGCGATTGCGCGATTTCACCGTACGCGTGGTGGACAGCGAGGGCAGCGCATCCAGCGTGCGCGTGCGCGTGGAATCCACCGATGGCGAGCACGATTGGGCGACGGTCGGGGTGTCCAGCAACGTGATCGAGGCCAGCTTCATCGCGCTGACCGATTCGATCGAATACATGCTGATGCGAGAGCTGGACGGCTGGCAATAGTTTCATACCAAAAAATAACAGGAGCTGCTTCGGACGCATATCCGAAACAGCTCCATTTTTATGATTCTATCTTATCTGTAGGACTCCTTGCCCGCCGCCGACATATCCAGGAACTTGGTCAGCTCGCCCCTCCAACCCAGCTTCACCGAACCCAGCGAGCCATTGCGCTGCTTGGCGATGATGATCTCGGCGATGTTGCGGGTGCCCTCCTGCTCGGCCTTCTCGGGGTTATAATAGTCATCGCGATGGATGAACATCACCACGTCCGCGTCCTGCTCAATGGCGCCCGATTCACGGATGTCGCTGAGCACGGGCCGATGATCCGCGCGTCCGGTGGCCGCACGCGACAGCTGTGACAGCGCGACCACAGGCACATTCAGCTCCTGCGCCAAGCCCTTCAATGAGCGCGAGATGCTGGATACTTCCTCCTGTCGGCTGCCGAACTTGCCTGCGCCGCTCATCAGCTGGATGTAATCGATCATCACCAGATCCAACCCACTTTCCATCTGCAATCGACGCGCCTTGGAACGAATCTCCGGCACAGTGATGCCGGGCGTGGCATCGATATGGATCGAAGAATGCCCGATCACGCCCATCGATTCACACAGCCGCATCCATTCATCCTCGGACAGCACGCCGCGCCGCACGTTGTGCATGTCCACCTGCGCTTCGGTGCACATCATGCGCATGACCAGCTGCTCGGCTGGCATTTCCAGTGAAAAGATGGCCGATTTGATCCCGGCGCGGATGGAGGCGTTCTCCACGATGTTCATGCCCAAACTGGTCTTGCCCATCGACGGACGCGCCGCGACCAGCACCAGTTCGCCGCCATGCAACCCGGTGGTCAGATCGTCCAATTCCTTATATCCGGTGGGTACGCCCTCAATCTTGCCCTTGTTTTTGACCAATCTATCGATGCGGTCATAGGTGTCCAGCAGGATCGGCTGAATGGGCTTGAGCATCTCGCCGCCCTTGCGCATGGAGATGTCATAGATCAGCTTTTCGGACGTGGACAGAATGTCCTTCACGTCCTGATCCTGGGTATAACTCATCTGGCCGATCTCGCCGGAGGCATTGATCAGCTTGCGCAATGTGGATTTCTCGTCCACGATTTGAATGTAGGCCGTGACATTCGCCGCCGAGGGCACACGCCTGGATATGTCCATCAGATAGGCCAGCCCGCCCACGCCCTGCAGCGTGCCGCGACGGCTCAGCTCCTCCTCCAGCGTGACCAGATCCACCGGGCGCGATTGGGTCACCAAGCGAAGCATCGCGGAAAATATCTCGCGATGCGCAGGCTCGTAAAACTCATCTTCGGTCAGCAGCTCCTGCGCGAGGAGCACAGCCTCGTTTGCCAGCAGCATCGAGCCCAGCACGCTGCGCTCGGCATCCAGATGGTGGGGCGGTATGCGATCGCCCGGCATCCTCTGTTCCATTGAGTGTATCTCCCTACGCCTTTTCTACCACCACATTCAATATCAGCCTGGCCGAAACGCCCGTCATCAACTTCACAGAGAAGGTTGCCTGACCGGCAGTTTTGATCGGCTCATCCAGCTCGATTTTGCGTTTGTCGGCCTCAAACCCCAGCTGCTGCTTGACCGCCTCGGCGATCGCGTCGGTGGTGATGGAGCCGTACAATTTGCCGCTCTCCCCGCCGCGTGCATGGATCGTGACCACTTTGCCCTTCAGATCGCGTGCCTTGGCCTCGGCCTCGGCCTTTTTCACATCGTCGCGATGCTTCGCGGCCGATTTGGCGCGCTCGATGGAGTTTAGCGCCTCGGGCGTGGCTTCAATGGCCGCCTTGCGAGGCAGCAGGAAGTTGCGCGCAAATCCATCGCTCACTTCCAGAATCTGATCTTTTTTTCCGGTGCCCTTTACATCCTTGAGCAGAACCACCTTCATGATCGGTCATCCCCTTTCCGCTCTCCTGTGATACGCAACATCTATGTCGTTACAGTATATCATATGCCCAAACAATTAATCAAGTCTAGGTAGATGCTAAACCACGGCTTGCGCACGAAATATGAGTCCGCGACAGATGCATTACAATCACTCATGTACTTCCATTCGCGCAATGGGAATTCTGGCGTTTGGGTGCGTTGCACATCCGAAATCTATGCGCAATTGATGCTTCCCGCAATAAAATCAACATGGGTTGCAGCAAAATCATCATTCATGCGTTGGCCCTGTGGAAATAACCAATTCTCAGCTTGACACAGGCCACCAAAGATGGTATACTCTCTTACGGACTTTGGCGAAATGACAGGTCATTCGCCAGCCATTTCTGGTTTGATGTGCATCAATGCCGGTTGGATCGGGCATATTGAATGGCATCGCATGGCGGCATAGCTCAGTTGGCTAGAGCATTCGGTTCATACCCGGAGTGTCGTTGGTTCGAATCCGAC
>JAJDGF010000067.1 GCA_030265545.1 Eubacteriales bacterium OttesenSCG-928-N13 | reverse complement strand
TCTATTTTCCGGCTTCCTCGATGGCGACCGCAACGGCGACGGTGGCGCCGACCATGGGATTGTTGCCCATGCCGATCAGACCCATCATCTCAACGTGCGCCGGCACGGACGAGCTGCCCGCGAACTGCGCATCCGAGTGCATGCGGCCCATCGTGTCGGTCATGCCATAGCTGGCCGGGCCAGCGGCCATGTTGTCTGGATGCAGGGTACGGCCCGTGCCGCCGCCCGATGCCACGGAGAAATACTTCTTGCCCTTGTCGTTGCACTCTTTTTTGTAGGTGCCGGCGACCGGATGCTGGAAGCGGGTGGGGTTGGTGGAGTTGCCGGTGATCGACACGTCCACGTCCTCATGGTGCATGATGGCCACGCCTTCGCGCACGTCGTCCGCGCCGAAGCAGCGCACCTTGGCCTTGTCGCCATCCGAGTATGCCTTTTCCTTCACGATCTTCAGATCGCTGGTGGCATAATCAAACTGCGTCTGCACATAGGTGAAGCCGTTGATGCGGCTGATGATCATGGCAGCATCCTTGCCCAGGCCGTTCAGGATAACCTGAAGCGGCTGCTGGCGCACCTTGTTGGCGGTGCGGGCGATGCCAATGGCGCCCTCTGCGGCGGCGAAGGACTCATGTCCCGCCAGGAAGCAGAAGCACTTGGTCTGCTCGCGCAGCAGCATGGCGGCCAGATTGCCGTGTCCCAGACCGACCTGACGCTGGTCTGCAACAGAACCCGGGATGCAGAACGCCTGCAGCCCCTCACCGATTGCCTCGGCGGCGGAGGCCGCGTCCTTGCAGCCCTTCTTGATCGCAATTGCGCAACCAAGCGTGTACGCCCAGATGGCGTTCTCAAACGCGATGGGCTGAATGCCGCGCACGATGGAATCCACGTCCACGCCATTTTGTGTGCAATAGTCCTTCACGGCCTCAAAATCCTTGAAGCCCAAGGAATCCAGCACCGGCTGAAGCTTGCCGATGCGCCGTTCATATCCTTCAAAGCGAATCATTGCTTTCACCTTCCTTACTGCTTGCGCGGGTCGATGTGCTTGGGCGCATCCTGATAGCGGCCATAGGTGCCGATGTTTGATTCATAGGCTTCATTGGCGCTCATGCCCTTTTTGATGGCGTCCATCATTTTGCCCAGCGAAAGGAACTTGTAGCCGCAGACCTGCTCGTCCTCGTCCAGCGCTATGTCAATCACGTAGCCCTCGGCCATCTCCAGATAGCGGGTGCCCTTGGCCTTGGTGCCGTACATCGTGCCCACCTGCGAGCGAAGGCCTTTGCCCAGATCTTCAAGGCCCGCGCCGATCGGCAGACCATCGTCCGAGAACGCGGACTGCGTGCGGCCATACACGATCTGAAGGAACAGCTCGCGCATTGCGGTGTTGATCGCATCGCACACCAAATCGGTGTTCAGCGCTTCAAGCAGGGTCTTGCCCGGCAGGATTTCGCTGGCCATGGCGGCCGAATGCGTCATGCCCGAACAGCCAATGGTCTCAACCAATGCCTCTTCGATGATGCCCTCTTTGACATTCAATGTCAGCTTACAGGCGCCCTGTTGCGGTGCGCACCAGCCAACGCCGTGCGTCAGACCGGAGATGTCGGAGATCTGCTTGGCTTGTACCCATTTGCCCTCCTCGGGAATGGGCGCAGGACCGTGGTTTGGGCCTTTGGCGACACAAACCATCTGCTCAACTTCATGAGAATATTGCATGGTTCTTCCTCCCCTTAGCGGTATTGCCTATCTATTATATCACAAAAAAGCGCGAACGGACGCTTTGCGCTTTTTTTCACAAAGATTTTATGATTCGATCACAGTTTGGGATGGATATCAAGAATACCAAATGCGCATCAATGTCAGCCCGTGCGCAGGTGCGGTGGGTCCAAGCAGCAGCCTATCCCCCGTGTCAATCGCGGACGAGATCGCGCCCGGCATCAGCTTGCCCGTGCCCACGCCGATCAAGGTGCCCGCGATGATGCGCACCATATTATATAGAAAGCCATTGCCCAGCACGAACAGGCGCACCTCGTCGCCCTCCCGCTCCAGCTGCGCGGAATAGATCTCCCGCATCGTGTCCTTCACGATCGATCCGCTGGCCGCGAATGCCGCGAAATCATGCAGCCCAATCAGCGCGTACGCCTCCCGCTGCATGGCCTCTATATCCAACGGATACATCACATGCGCGTGCGTGTTTCGATTCAATGCGCCCGCGTGCGCGTGGTTGTGGATCAGATATCGGTATTGCTTGCGCTTGGCATGGAATCGCGCATGGAAATCGGGCTCCGCCTGGCAGGACTCGCGCACGCGGATATCCGCAGGCAGCATGGTGTTCAGCGCATAGCAGAATTTGTCGTCCGGCACAGAGCAGCGCGTGTCAAAATGCACCGTCTGCCCGAGCGAATGCACGCCCGCATCGGTGCGGCTGGCGCCGGTGCAGCTGATCTGTTCCTGCGCCAACTCGCTCAGGGCATCCTCCAGCACCTGCTGCACGGTCAACGCATTGATCTGGCGCTGCCAGCCCGCATAGTCGGTGCCGTCATATTCCACGATCAATTTGACCCTTCTCATGCTCATACGCTTCTCGCTCCTGTCCTCACATTGGAAGCAGAACAACCACCGCAATCAACAGCGCCAGGCAGATGGCCGCGCCCAGATCGATCTGGGTGAAATGCAGCACCTTCATGCGAGTTCTGTGCTCCCCGCCGCGATAGCACCTGGCCTCCATCGCCAGCGCCAGTTCGTCCGCCCTGCGGAATGCGGACACGAACAGCGGCACCAGCAGCGGCACCATGGACTTCGCGCGCTGGATCAGGTTCCCGCTCTCAAAATCCGCGCCGCGCGCCATCTGCGCCTTCATGATCTTGTCGGCCTCCTCCATCAATGTGGGGATGAACCGAAGCGCAATCGACATCATCATCGCCAATTCATGCGCGGGGAAGCCGATCTTCGATAGCGGCCTGAGCAGCGATTCAATGCCGTCTGTGAGCGCAATCGGCGAGGTGGTCAAGGTGAGTAGCTGCGTGCCCATCACCAGCAGCACAAGCCGAATCGCCATGTAGCTGGCCATCTGCAAGCCCTGGTCGGTAATCGTCATGAATGCCCATTGGAAGATCACATTGCCGCCCGACGAAAAGAACATGTTCAGCACAAATGTGAGCGCCACGATAAACAGGATCGGCCGAATCGCACGAATGATCAGCTTGAGCGATATTTGGCTGATCATCGCCGTCATCAGGATGAACGCGAACACAACCGCATAGGAAAGGAACCCTTTCGCCACGAACACCGCCACGATCAGCGCGATGGTGAGCACCAGCTTGGCGCGCGGATCCATGCGGTGGATCAGTGAATCGCCCGGAAAGAACTGCCCCAGCGTGATGTTACCGAGCATCTGCATCGCCTCCCTTCAAAGGAAGCAATTTGATCAATGCCTCGGCCAGATCCTGCGTTTTCCAGATGCCGGCCGGAATATCAAATCCCTTATCCCGCAGTGCCCGCGCAAGCTGCGCGCCCTCCGGCAGACCCAACCCCATCTGGATCAACTCATCGCCGCGTGCGAACACCTCGTCCGGCGTTCCCTGCATCGCCAGCGTGCCCTGGTTCATCACCAGGATCCTGCTGCATAGACGAGCCACGTCGTCCATCGCGTGGGACACCATGACCATCGTGCAGCCGCGCTGCTCGTGAAGGTTGGTCAGCAGCCCGAGCATCTCCTCGCGTCCACGCGGATCAAGCCCGGCAATCGGCTCATCGAGGATCAGCACATCCGGCTGCATGGCCAACACGCCTGCGATGGCGCAGCGCCGCTTCTGTCCGCCGCTCAGCTCAAACGGGGACTGCGCCAAAGTGGCCTCATCCAGCCCCAGCTGAGAGGCCGCCGTGCTAACCCGCTCATCGATCTCATCCTGGCTCAGCCCCAGATTCTTCGGGCCATAGGCGATATCGAGCGCCACCGTCTCCTCGAACAGCTGATATTCGGGATACTGAAACACCAATCCCACGCGCTTTCGAATCGAGCGCAGGTCGGTCTTTTTGTCGGTCAAATCATGTCCATCCACGAAAATCGCGCCCGAGGTGGGCTTCAGCAGGCCGTTCATGTGCTGGATCAAGGTGGACTTGCCGCTGCCCGTGTGCCCGATCAGCCCGATGAACTCGCCCTGCATCACATCAAGATTGATGTCATGGATGGCGGTCGTCTTGAACGGGCTGTCTGGCATATACACATGCGAAAGGTTTGTTATTTCAATCGGCATAGTTCCACCACCATTTCATCCACCGACAGGATGCCCTCGGGCAATTCCATGCCCGCATCCCGCAGCTGCTTTGCCAGATCCGTCATGGGCGGCACATCCAGCCCGTATTGATCCAATTTGTCCACTTGCGTGAATATCTGCTTGGGCGTGCCCTGCATGACCAGCTCGCCCTTGTTCATCACCGCCACGCGATCGGCCAGCGTGGCCTCGGTCATGAAATGGGTGATCCAAATGATCGTGATGCCCTCGTCCTTGTTCAGACGCCGCACGATCTGTAGCACGTCCCGCCGACCGGATGGATCCAGCATGGCGGTGGCCTCATCAAACACGATCACATCCGGACGCATCGCAAGTACGCCCGCGATGGCGATGCGTTGCTTCTGCCCGCCCGAAAGCATGTGCGGCTGGCGAGACGCAAAATCCTGCATCCCCACCATCTCCAGCGCCTCATCCACGCGCCTTCGGATCTCGCTCGGCGCAACGCCAAGATTCTCAAGGCCAAAGGCCACGTCCTCCTCCACCACGGTGGCGACCATCTGGTTGTCCGGATTTTGAAACACCATGCCGCAATGGCGGCGCACATCCCATTGCGCGTCCTCCCCGGCGGTATCAATCCCGGCCACCAGCACCTGCCCGTCCGATGGCAAAAACAACGCATTGAGTAGCTTGGCCATCGTGGACTTGCCGCTCCCATTGTGCCCCAGGACGGATATAAATTCGCCCTTCTCCACCGTCAGGCTCAGATTGTGCACGGCAATCTGCTTTGAGTCCTGATAGTGGAAACTGGCATTGTTCAATTCAATGATTGGACGATCTTTCGTCATGTCTTTTCCCCTTATATTGATTCACTCATTGTAAATCACATCTGGCATGGTGTGTAGAGCCAAATCTGGACACATTGATATGGTCAGTTTGCTCGTATCACCCCGCTATCATATCATTATAAGGTTAAAAATCCAGCAAATTTGAGAATCTATTTTGGTTGTACTGGACAGCTTAACATTGTTCGGGTATCATTAGCATTAGTGACAAATTTATCAATCCACAAATATGGGCAAGGAGTGTGTTCTATGAACAAGAAGACGATCAAGGATATCGACGTGGCCGGCAAGAAGGTATTGGTGCGCTGCGATTTCAACGTGCCGCTGGATGCCGATATGAACATCACCGACGAAACCCGCATTAACGCCGCGTTGCCCACGATCAAGTACCTGCTTGAGAACAACGCCGCCGTGATCCTGTGCTCGCATCTGGGCCGCCCCAAGGGTGAATTCAACATGAAGTATTCCCTGGCGCCCGTCGCGAAGGCACTCAGCGAGAAGCTGGGCTTTGAAGTCAAGCTGGCCAAGGACGTCATCGGCGAGGATGCCAAGAAGCTGGCCGCTGAAGTGCAGCCCGGCAAGGCCGTTCTGCTTGAGAACGTGCGCTTCCACGCCGAAGAAGAAAAGAACGACCCGGCATTCGCGAAGGCGCTGGCCGACATGTGCGATATCTATGTGAGCGATGCATTCGGCACCGTGCACCGCGCGCATGCCTCCACTGCGGGCGTGGCCGCCTACAAGCCGGCCGTCGCGGGCTTCCTGATTGGCAAGGAGCTGGATTTCCTGGGCGGTGCGATCTCTGATCCCAAGCGCCCCTTCGTGGCCATCTTGGGCGGCGCGAAGGTCAAAGATAAGATCGGCGTCATCACCAACCTGCTCGAGAAGGTGGACACCCTCCTGATCGGCGGCGGCATGGCCTATACCTTCATCAAGGCCGAGGGCGGCTCGATCGGCAATTCTCTGCTGGATGCGGAGAACCTCGAATTGGCCAAGCAGATGATGCAGAGCGCCAAGGAGAAGGGCGTGAAGTTCCTGCTCCCGATCGATCATGTGTGCGCCGATGCATTCAGCAACGATGCGAACATCAAGCTGGTCGAGGGCAATGAGATCCCGGACGGCTACATGGCGCTTGATATCGGCCCCAAGTCGGCCGAGCTGTTCGCGGATGAGATCAAATCCGCCAAGACGGTCGTCTGGAACGGCCCGATGGGTTGCTTTGAGATGCCCAACTTCGCCAAGGGCACGCTGGCGATCGCGCAGGCGATGGCCGACAGCGATGCCACCACGATCATCGGCGGCGGCGACAGCGCGGCGGCCGTGACGCAGATGGGTCTGGCATCCAAGATGAGCCATATCTCCACCGGCGGCGGTGCCAGTCTGGAGTTCCTAGAGGGCAAAGTGCTGCCCGGCGTGGCCGCGTTGAACGACAAGTAATATCACTTGGGGATGCTCTTTCAGGGTATCCCCTCATGCTACCTGTGAGCCATACCCGGGAGGTCTGGAGGGTGTGAACCCTCCAGCTTCAATCCGCACCCGGCGGCATGTACGCCGGGAGGACACGCACCAAGTGTGCGTACCTTACGCGATTTCTGCCCGTGATGCTTTGGCATCACAAGAAATCGTGCAATCGTTCCCCATCCGAAGAGCGCAGCGTAGCGGCGCGATGAGGGCGTGTTGACAACTGTCAACACGGTTATCACAATATTAGGAGGATACATCCATGCGTACACCGATCATTGCAGGCAACTGGAAAATGAACAAGACCCCCGAAGAGGCCGCCGCGCTGGTGAAGGATCTGATCCCGCTCGTCAAGGACGCAAAGTGCGACGTGGTGGTTTGCCCGCCCGCGATCTGCATCCCCGCCGTGAAGGCCGTGCTGGCAGGCAGCAATGTCAAGCTGGGCGCGCAGAACGTGCATTTCGCGGCCAATGGCGCCTACACCGGCGAATTGTCCGCCGCCATGCTGAAAGCAGCCGGATGCGAATATGTCATCATCGGCCACAGCGAGCGCAGGCAGTATTTCGGCGAGACCGATAAGACCGTCAACCAGCGCACGCTGGCCGCCGTCGCCGCAGGCCTCACCGCCATCGTGTGCGTGGGCGAAATGCAGGACGAGCGCGAGACGGGCTATACCAATATCCTCGTCACCTACCAGACCCAGATGGCGCTGCACGGCCTGACCAAAGAGCAGGTTGCCGAAGTCGTGATCGCATATGAGCCGGTTTGGGCGATCGGCACCGGCCTGACCGCCACCGACGAGCAGGCCAATGAGACCATCGGCGTGATCCGCAAGGCGGTTGCCGCGGTCTATGGCAACGACACCGCAGAGAAGGTGCGCATCCAGTACGGCGGATCCATGAAGGGCTCCAACGTGAAGGGTTTGATGGCGCAGCCTGAGATCGACGGCGGCCTGATCGGCGGCGCGAGCCTGAAGGCGCAGGACTTTTCCGAGGTGGTGAACTTCTGATGAGCATCACCGCATTGATCATTATGGATGGCTTTGGCATCAATCCCGCGCATGAGGGCAACGCCATCTATCAGCAGGGCACGCCCAATCTGGACGCGCTCAAGGCCAAGTATTCCTTCACCCAGATCGGTGCATCCGGCATGGATGTCGGGCTGCCGAACGGCCAGATGGGCAACAGCGAAGTGGGTCATCTGAACATCGGTGCGGGACGCATCGTGTATCAGGAATTCACCCGCATCAGCAAGTCCATCGACGACGGCGATTTCTTTGAGAATCCGGCCATCCTGTCCGCGATGGACGCGGCGCAGTCGGCGGGCGGCAAGCTGCACCTGATGGGCCTGTGCTCGGACGGCGGCGTGCATAGCCATCTGGAGCATGTGTATGCGCTGCTCAAGCTCGCCAAAAAGCAGGGCATGGCCGACAAGACGTTTGTGCATTGCTTCATGGACGGACGCGATGTGCCCCCCTCCAGCGGCAAGGATTACATCATCCAGCTGGAAAACGAGATGAAGAACATCGGCAGCGGCGCGATTGCGACGGTCGCCGGACGCTATTGGGCGATGGATCGCGACAAGCGCTGGGATCGCGTGCAGAAGGCCTATGAGGCGCTGATGGGCACGGGCGTGACCGCCCAAAGTGCAGAGCAGGCGATGCAGCAGTCCTATGATATCAGCGAGACGGATGAGTTCGTGAAGCCCACCGTGATCGAGAAGGACGGCAAGCCCGTCGCCACGATCGATGAGGGCGATTCGGTGATCTTCTTCAACTTCCGCCCCGACAGGACACGCGAATTGACCCGCGCCTTGATTGAGCCGGATTTCAGCGATTTTGCGCGCATTGGCGGCTACAAAAAGGTCAAGTTCGTGTCGATGACACAGTACGATGCCACGTTCACCAACCTCGAGATCGCGTTCCACCCGCAGACGCTTGATAACACGCTGGGCGAATATGTCTCTGGTCTAGGCAAGACACAGCTACGCATCGCCGAGACGGAGAAATACGCGCATGTCACGTTCTTCTTCAACGGCGGCGTGGAGGAGCCGAACGCGGGCGAGGATCGCGCGCTGATCTCCTCTCCGAAGGTGGCGACCTACGATCTCAAGCCCTCGATGAGCGCCCTTGAGGTGACCGACGAGGCCGTAAAGCGCATCCAATCGGGCAAATACGACATGATGATCCTCAACTTCGCCAACTGCGATATGGTGGGTCACACGGGCGTGATGGAGGCCGCGATGGAGGCCGTCAAAACGGTGGATGGTTGCGTGCAGCGCGTGGTCGATGCAGTGCTGGAGATGGGCGGAAACGCCATCATCACCGCCGATCATGGCAATGCCGATCAGATGATCGATCCCCAGACGCATGGCCCGTTCACCGCGCACACCACCTTCCCCGTGCCGATGATCCTGATCGATCCGAAGCAGCCCAAGCATTCTTTGCGCACGGGCGGCAGGCTGTGCGATCTGGCGCCCACGCTGCTGCAGCTGATGGGCATCCCGCAGCCGAAGGAAATGACCGGCACGAGCCTGATCGAGAATTAAATCGCATTCACAGAAAGCACGCAATGAGCCAAATGCATTGCGTGCTTTTCACGTCCAACAATCACTCCAAGAAGCTATACATGCGTACTACAATGTGGTATAATTTGGTTAATATGGCGATTGGGGGGGATTCCTATGAAGCGCATCATTGGCATCATATTGCTGGTGTGCCTGTTGCTTGCACCTGGCCATGCGTTCGCGTCGGAGGATGCCGCCCCTATGCTGCTTCAGAAATTCAAATTGATCCCGAAGCATGTCGCATATCAGGATCTGACCATGGATGGCACATGGCATAAGGATCAATATGTGTATCGCGATGACGAGGATGGCGAGAGTCCAGGCCCCACCATCGTGCAATATCAGTTTGAGCTGGAGGAGCCAGCCTATATCTCGATCGAGATGAAGTCCTATAACTACGGCACCTGGCTGACATTGTATGATCTGAACGAATCGGGCACCTACAACTTCCTTTCGGGTGGCAGCCATTTCGTCAAAAAGACCGCGACGCACAAGATCAGCGCCTATCTGACGCCCGGCATCTATGCCATCGATGTGGAGGGGCTGAACCAAGAAATCTATCGAAAGGGCTTCGCATACCAGGTGCGCTATGCCATCCGCGCCAAGCTCACGCCGCTAACGGGCATCACACACCCCGAATCGGCGAACCAAACACCAAGCACCGCCTATGACTATACGCTGGGCGAATCGGTGAAGGACGTGCTGGGCATTGGCGGCAACGGCCAACGCCATTACCGTTTCACATTGCCCGAGGATGCGAAGATTCGTTTCGCCTATAAGCAATACAAAAAGCAGTTCAACTGCCTTATATTGCGCGCGGATGACAGCTGGAACGTGCTCAGCGAATATAGCAGCTACAGCCTCGTCAAGAAAAAGACGCTTTCAAAGGCCAAGACCTATAAAAAGGATGTGAACCTGCCCAAGGGCAACTATTATCTGGTCGTGTCCAATGTCGTGAATGCCTATGATTACTATTATGAGGAGTATCGACTCACGCCCAGCATCTCGCGCAACGGCCGCTATGATTTCACGCTGACCAACTTGGGCAATTCATCGCAGAAGCTGACATTGCCCAAGACCACCTATGTCACCCGGGGCTTCACCAAGTCTGCGCGCAGCGTCTCCGCGATGTCTCCCGCCTATTTCAACCTGCCCGAAACGATTTCCTATTCGCTCTCTTCCCCCACGAGCAGCATCGCCAGCATCGACGAGAGCGGCATCATCACCGGCAAGAAACTGGGCAAGATCAAGCTGACCGCCCTGAACCCGAACAACCCCGCCATGTGTGCCACCTCCTATGTGCAGGTGCGTGACAACGGCTATTATAGCAAGTACCCATATTACATCCCCTACAGCGCCGCCGCCGAAGATCACGGCGATTGGTCGGCATATAATACGTTCTTCTCCGCCAGGAAGATGTATTGTAAGGGCGACTTTGTGTATGTCGATATGTATGTGTTGAACCGCAATGGCTACACCCTCAAGGCGCTCAGCTCCATCCATGTCTGGCTGTACGACTATGATCGCAATGTACGGCTATCTGAAATCCCTTGGGTCAGGCAGGAGCTAAAAAAGACGATCAAGAACAAAAAATACGCCATCCTGACGGCAGTTTTCCCGCGCAGCTTGGTGGAGAATATCGACCTATGGAACAGCAATATCGATGTGCAGGTGACGTTTGATGAGGGCACATACGCCTCCAATCAGAACAAATCCTTCATGTCAAAAAAAAGCATCCCCATCACGAAAAAGATCATTCGCATCCCGGACACCACCGCCACCGAGCAATTGAACGATTGATACATAACGGCATGGAATCCATTGCATTCCCTGATCGTCAGACTGTTTACAAACCCCACTGGGAGGTCT
>JAJDGF010000066.1 GCA_030265545.1 Eubacteriales bacterium OttesenSCG-928-N13 | reverse complement strand
ATCCGCAGGAAGGTGCCCGAAGGGCGGCTTTCAAGGACGTTCGAGGAACGCTACGCAGTAGCGCGACGAGACATTACGATTCCGGCGCCTCGCTCGGATCATCCTCATTCTGGTCATCGCGCGCCTCCTGGCTGGGGAACGGGCGCACATCGCCCATGGGCGCATCCTGCGCGGGCGCTTCGGCCTGCTGCTTACGGTCGGCCATCACCTGGCTCAGATGATCCTTCAATGCGTCCAGCGCCTCATCGCTCATGCCTTCCATGGAGCTCTTCACGTTGTCCACATCCATCTGCTGCATCTGCATGCTGCAATCCTCAAACGCGCTCTGCACCTTTTCCTTCAGCTCTTGCCCGATCACCTTGCCCTGGTCATAGGCCTCGGAGCCCTTCTTTGCCAGGTTGTCGATCACGGGCTGCACATCCATCTTGGACAGCTCATCCAGCCAATTGATCGATTTCTCCGTCACGACGGCTGCCGCACCCAATCCTGCCATCATAAAGCGTTTCAATTCATCTGCCATATTTGCACTCATATTGATATCCTCCTTGTGTTTATGGTCCTAGTATACCACATTCCGCCCAATTCATCATGATATAAGGATGGCAGCAACATGAAAAATGCATGAGAATTCGTGTCCAAAACAAAAAGAGACGGCGCTCGACTGAAATCCGAACCAAAATGTGGATCATTTTGGGGTTCGGCGTTCAGCAAGCGCCGCCATCATGAATTACTTCACCAGTTTCTCCCTGAGAATGTTCATCAACGCATCCAGATCGACCGGCTTGGCTAGATGTCCATCCATCCCGGCCTCAAGCGCATTCTCCACATCCTCGCGATAGGCATTGGCGGTCAGCGCGATGATAGGCGTAGACGCAGCGTCCTCGCGCTTCAACTGGCGAATGCGACGCGTGGCATCATAGCCATTCATGTTGGGCATCTGCACATCCATCAGGATCATGTCATAGGACCCGATACCCGACTTTGTGAACATCTCCACCGCCTGCACGCCATCCACCGCCTCATCGATGCTGAGGTTGGTTTCGGCCAGCAGCTCGATCAGGATGATGCGGTTGATCTCGACATCCTCCACCACCAGCACGCGCTTGCCGGACAGATCGGGCACCGTCCCGTCCTGCGCGACGGCAATTTTACCATGCTGTTGCTCTGCCAGTTCAAATTCAACATCGAAGAAGAACTTCGAGCCATAGCCCTTCTCGCTCTCTGCCTCGATATGGCCGCCCATGCGCTCCACCAGGCTCTGGCTGATCGCAAGTCCCAATCCAGTGCCGCCATAGCGGGACGCGATGCTGCGGTCGGTCTGCTCAAACGCGGTAAACAGGTGCGCGATCTGGCTGGGCGACATGCCTATGCCGTTGTCCTGCACCACAAAATGCAGCCTCACACGCGCATCATCTTGATGCGTAATATTCACCATGCACTCAATCTGCCCATGCTCGGGTGTGAACTTGACGGCGTTGCCCAGCAGGTTGATCAGCACCTGCTTGAGCCTGAGTCGATCGCCATCCACAAAGACCTGCGGCAGATCCTGTCCATTGGTCTTGTAGGTGATATGCCGCTCCTTGCAGCGGCTGCTGATGATATTTGAGACCTCATCCATTGCACCGCGCAGCTGGAACGATTCGTTGGTCATCTCGAACTTGCCCGATTCGATCTTGGACATATCAAGAACGTCGTTCAAGATATCCAGCAGATGGGTGGACGCAGTGGAGACCTCCTCCATGGAGCGGATGGTCTTTGGCTCACTGGACGATTTGAGCGCGATCTGCGTCATGCCGATGATGGCGTTCAGCGGGGTACGGATCTCGTGGCTCATGCGCGCCAGGAACTCGCTCTTGGCCATGTTGGCCACCTGCGCCGCCTGGGTCTGCTCGCTCAGCGCATGGGTACGCTGCTCCACGATCTCCTCCAGATGGCGGTTGTTGTCCAGCAGCTTCATGGAATTGATGAAATTGTCCACATAGATGTTATAAATGAAGATCGACACGCAGACAACAAGCCCCGTGATGATGATCATGTTTGTCCAAAGGTCTGTGATCAAGATGGAATCCCATATGGTTGATACGAATCGGTTCATGTACATCGCCACCACGACATACGCGAGCGAGCCCAGTATGGACACCAAGCTCTGCGATGGGCGAAGCACTGGGAACAGACCGATGATCAATATCGCGATGATATAGCTGTTGATGCCACCGTTAGAGATGATGTTCAGCGTGCAAAAGGTGAGTTGAATGGCGGTATAGATATAAATCAGGCTGTGGGTCAAAAATACTTTGATTGGCTTGCGCTTGATCTTGTTTTTCTTGACCAATGTCAATAGGATAAAATAGATGATCCCGACCAACAGCGTGCCCATCGACAGCATGATATACACCATGATGTTGCTGCTCTCTCCGCTGGCGGGCTTGACGATGTTGATGACGTTCAGCGCGATCTGAAGGATGATCACATAGATCGCAAATACACGCATGCGCGTGATGTTGGTGTCCAGACGATAATTATCGAATTGGTCGCGATATTCGGCCGGCACCGCTCGAAATACATGACGCTCCCGTTTTTTGTTTAGGTTATCGTTTGTTTGAATCATTTCTTTATCCTCCGCATCCGTCTGCGAATATTTCTCAAGATTTCGCCAAAATGATTATACCACAACTGTGTCAAAATTTGTAGCTATTTCATTCCCTTTTTTTCCAATCTTCATAATTTTTATCCGCAATCATGAAAGATTGCACATCAATATGGCCTTTCGTTGCCTCAACTCGCTCTATAGGTTTCCCGCTGTACCAGCTGCGCCTGCACCGAGACCACGCGCGGCTGGGTTTCTCCCGCCAATCTGCGCAGCAGCATGTCCACCGCCATTGGGCACAGCGCGTGCAGCATGTTGTCCATGCTGCTGAGGCTAGGCATCGTGCAATCGCACAGCATCGAATTGTTGAATCCCACGATCGGCAGCTCGATCCCATGCTTTGTAAGCGCCTTCAGTGCACCCACCGCCAGCAGATCCTCGGATGCAATCACACCATCGAAGGAGATTCCCCGATCCAGCAAACCCTCCACGCACTGCTGTGCGCTCAGCACGCCGTTCTCCACCGCCTGCACGCGATCCGCGTCATGCAGGAGATGCGCATCATGCAGCCCGTCCAAGAACCCCTGCAGCTTGCATTCGCCTGCCCATGCCCACTTGGTCATGTCGTGCAGATACAGCGGGATCTTGCATTGCGGCGCCATCTGCATGACCAGGTCATGTATGGCCTCGCGCTCATCGCACAGCACGCAGGTCACGTTCTCGAGCGGCAGCTGCGCATTGATCAAAAACAGTGGCAGCTGCTCGGCAGCGCGCTGGATATGACGATTGTCCGTCTGCTCGCAGAACGCGGAGCCCACCAGCATGATCGCGTCCACCCGCTTTTCGAGCAGCAGCGTGAGGCACTTCTGCTTGTCCTTCAATTGGGTGCCGCTGCAGCACAATAGCGTATCAAATCCCTTGGCGCGCAAACTGCCCTCCAGCAGCGCCACCGCCCGAGAATAGAATGGATTGGCCACATCCGCGCACACGATCCCCACCATCCGCATCGAATCAAGCCCCAGCCCACGCGCGAACGCGTTGGGGGTATAGCCCTCCTCGCGCATCACCCGCAGCACCTTCTCGCGCGTCTTGGGGCTCACGCTCGGGTGCTCGTTCAGCACGCGGGATACCGTCGCCACCGAAACATGGCATCTAGCCGCAATATCGCGTATGTTCATGATCGTTCCCCCTCGATCTCACTGTAACTAGTTTCACATACTATAATAGCATTTTCCACAATATGTTGCAAGCGGTCTTGACAACATCGTGCAAAGCGGCTACAATGATATCTGTAACCAGTTACATGTTTACAAAGTATCATCACGCGGATCGGAGTGAGCAATCGATGAAATCGCGTCGACTTCGGCCTTCATTGGCAGATAATGCCGTAGGCTATCTGTTCCTGGCGCCCTGGTTGATCGGGTTTTTGGGGCTAACTCTGTACCCGATGATCCAGTCGTTATACTATTCATTCACACAGTTTGATATGATGTCGCCGCCCGAATGGGTGGGCTTTGCCAACTATATAAAGATGTTCACCGCCGACAAGACCTATATGAAATCGCTACAGGTCACGTTCACCTACGTATTGTGGGCGGTGCCGCTGAAGCTGATCTTCGCGCTGCTGATCGCGATGCTGATGAACCAAAAGCTGCGGTTCATCGGGCTGTATCGCGCGGTGTACTACATCCCCACGCTGCTGGGCGGCTCGGTCGCGATTGCGATGCTATGGAAGCGGCTGTTCTCGGGCGATGGCGCGATCAATACCATATTGCGCGCGCTGGGCTGGGCGAATCCGCCCGCCTGGATCGCGAACCCGAACTATGCGCTCGCCACATTGGTGCTGCTGACGGTATGGCAGTTTGGTTCCTCGATGATCATCTTCCTGGCCGGCCTCAAGCAGATCCCGGACGAGTATTATGAAGCAGCCAGCGTGGACGGCGCAGGCCCGATCACCAAGTTTTTCCGCATCACGCTGCCCAGCCTGTCCCCCGTGATCCTGTTCAATCTGGTCATGCAGATGATCAGCGCGTTTCAGGCATTCACGCAGGCGTTCATCATCTCGGCCGGTAAGGGCGGCCCTCTGGATAGCACGATGTTCTACACGCTGTACCTATATACAAAGGGCTTCTACTATTACGAAATGGGCTATGCATCCGCCATGGCCTGGGTGCTGCTGATCATCATCGGCATATTGACGGCGATCATATTCAAGTCGTCCAATATGTGGGTCTCCTACGGAAGTGGTGATTGATGATGAGCAAAAATACGAAAACCATCCTGAAAAAGCTGATCTCCCATGTGATCATCATCGCGTTTGGGCTCATCATGCTATATCCGGTGCTGTGGCTGATCGCCAGCTCCCTCAAACCGGGCTCGGCCATCTTCTCTGATCCCAGCCTGATCCCCTCTTCCATCTCGTTTGAGCACTATGTCACCGGCTGGCAGGGCGTGGGCAGGATCCATTTCAGCACGTTCATCCTGAATTCGCTCGTGATCTGTTTCTCGGTCGTGGTCGCGAATGTGATCAGCTGCTCCATGGCGGCGTATGCGTTCGCGCGGCTGAAGTTCTCCCTGAAGGGGCTGTGGTTCGGGATCATGATCCTGTCGATCATGCTGCCCACGCACGTGACCACCATCCCCCGCTATGTGATGTTCAACACGTTCGGCTGGGTGGATACCTATCTGCCGCTGATCGCGCCCAAGCTGCTGGCGACGGATGCGTTCTTCGTGTTCCTGCTGGTGCAGTTCATGCGCGGGCTGCCGCGCGACCTGGATGAATCGGCCACGCTGGATGGCTGCGGCAAGATCGGCATCTTTCTGCGGATCGTGGTGCCGCTGTCTGTGCCATCCATGGTCACCACGGCGCTGTTCAGCTTCCTGTGGACGTGGGACGATTTCTTCAATCAATTGTTGTACATCAATACACCCAGCAAATACGCGGTTTCGCAGGGGTTGAGGATGTTCATGGACGCGTCCGGCCAGTCCAACTGGGGGCCGATGTTCGCGATGTCGGTGGTATCGATGATCCCCTGCTTCATCCTGTTCTTCACGCTGCAGAAGTATTTCGTGCAAGGGATTGCGACGACGGGGATCAAGGGATAAGCGCCGCGCTGTCTCGTCGCGGAACTTCGTTGCGCTCCTCGAATGTCCTTGAAAGCTGCCCTTCGGGCAACTTTCTGCGGACAATTGGGCGATGGCCTGAAACGCTGCTGCGTTTCCGGGCGGCCATCGCACCAAATCGGAAGCAGCCTGCGGCCGTACACGCCGCCCTTCGGCAGCTTCCTTTTCGGGGGTTCACACCCCCAAGCCCCTGGGCAGATGCTCGATCAAAGTAGAAAAGCCCAGAGCAACCAGCCCCTCGGAAGATCTGGAGGGAACACCCCTCCACCTCTGAACCCGCTGCTCGAACAGAACAAAACGCCCATCCAACCGATCCAACGGGGATCTGTGGGCGTGAGCCCCCCGCGTTCTCCAGTTGCTCGAATCGAGAAGCAACGCATCCATCACGGGGAGGTGTGGAGGGAACGCCCTCCACCTAAATTCCGCAGCCCGCGACATGCGCGCGGGCGAGGAGCGCCTCATGTAGGCGCTTCCTCTCAGGATTTCTGCCCGTGATGTGAAGCATCACAAGAAATCCTGCAACCGTTACCCATCCGAAGAGAATCACGAAGTGAGTCGATGAGGCAAGTCGACGAGATTTGGTATCGAGGGGGCTGATTTATATCCCCTTTATACGATATAAACGAGAGGAGCTATGACCCATGAAGAGACTATTATCGTTGCTAATCGCCTGTGTTATGGTACTAAGCCTGGCCTCGGTTGCTGTGGCGGAGGGCCAGACGGAGCTGCGCATGGTTTGGTGGGGCTCGGATTCGCGCCACGAAAAAACCCTCGCGGTGATCGACCTATTTGAGGCTGCAAACCCGGACATCAAGGTGGTGCCGGAATACATGGGCTCTGACAGCTACTGGGACAAGCTGGCCACGCAGGTTGCGGGCGGCAACGCACCGGATGTCATCCAGTTTGGTGGCAACTATCCCGACTACGTGAACAAGGGCGTTCTGCAGCCGCTGAATGACTTCTTCGGCAACCAGATCGACATCACCAACATCGATCAGGGCGTGCTCGATTCCGCCACGATGGCGGATAGCACCTACGGCCTGTGCCTGGGCACCAACATGCTGGGCATCGCCTACAACAAGACCGTGCTGGACGCCACCGGCGTTGAGATGGTCGCGCCGGGCGCCAGCTGGGAAGAGCTCGAAGCCTACATGGAGGCAGTCGCTCCCCTGCTGCCGGAGGGCATGTATCCCATGACCGACAACAGCGGCAACAACACCAACTACTTGGGTTACTACTCCCGCCAGCATGGCAAGAACATGTACACCAACGAGGGCGTGAGCAAGATTGACACCGCGCTGCTCAAGGACTTCTTTGATCTGTGGGCGAGCTGGCGCGAGAAGGGCCTGATCCCGGGCGCCGAGACTACTGCTGAGTATTCCGAGGACGGCGTGGACAACTCCTCTTTGATCGCGGGCAAGGTCGCCATGACGCTGCTGTATAGCAACCAGCTGGTGGGCTTCCAGGCCGCCACCGAGGACGAACTGGCCATCATGCCGCTGCCGGACATGGAGAAGAACGCCGCATGGGTTATGCCCAGCCAGTACTTCTGCATCAACAGCAAATCGGACGTGCAGGATGCCGCAGCGCGATTTGTGAACTTCTTCGTGAACGATCCCGAAGCGGGCAAGATTCTGGGCAACGATCGCGGCATCTCGGCCTCGTCCGTGGTGCGTGAAGCCATCGCCGCGCAGGCCACGCCGGTCGATCAGAAGATCTATGATCTGTATGCCGCGGCTGCCGCGCATACCACCGCGATGGACCCGAACGTGCCGAACGACCAGGAATACAACGATGGGTTCAAGCGCATCAGCCAGGAAGTGGCCTTCGGCATGAAGGACACCGAGACGGCCGCCAACGAGGCCTATGATTTCCTGCAAGAGATGATCAACAAAGGCTAATCTGATATTCCATAAGGATCAAGGGGGCCGTCGCCGAGAGGTTGGCGGCCCCCCGTGAATGAGGTGCTGCAAGTGAAATGGATCGATGGGCAAGTACAAGATTTGACGGTTTGCTATATCGGCGGCGGCAGCCGCGGCTGGGCATGGGGCTTTATGATGGATCTGGCATCCGATCCCGAGATGCAGGGTACCGTACGCCTGTATGACATTGACAAAAACGCCGCCCTGGCCAACCAGGCGATCGGCGAGAAGATATCCGCCCATCCGGACGCGAGGTCCAAATGGGCATACGAGGTCAAGGATTCCTTGAAGGACGCGCTGATTGGCGCGGATTTCGTGGTCATCTCGATCCTCCCGGGCACGTTCAAGGAGATGCGCAGCGATGTCCATGCCCCCGAGTCGCTGGGGGTGTATCAACCGGTGGGCGACACCGTGGGGCCGGGCGGGTTCATCCGCGCGATGCGCACAATCCCGATGTTCGTGCCGATCGCCCAGGCCATCCGCGATTATGCGCCCGAGGCCTGGGTCATCAACTACACCAACCCCATGACCTTGTGCATGGCCACGCTGTATCGGGTATTCCCGCAGATCCGCGCGTTTGGCTGCTGCCATGAGGTGTTCGGCACGCAGAAGCTGCTGGCCGCGATGCTTCAAAGCGAGTGCGGCATTGCCGATGTGCCGCGCCAGCAGATCCGCGTGAATGTGCAGGGCATCAACCATTTCACATGGTTCGACAGCGCCAGCTATGAGGGCATGGATCTAATGCCCATCTATCGCGCGTTTGCCGAGAAATATCACGCGAATGGCTTTTTCGCGGGCAAGGACGACAACTGGATGAACAGCGTGTTTGATTGCGCGCATCGGGTGAAATTTGATCTGTTCCTGCGCTATGAACAGATCGCGGCCGCTGGGGATCGGCATCTGGCCGAGTTCATGGGCAAGACGTATCTTATGAGCCCTGAGATGGCGCACGAATGGAAATTCAGCATGACCACGGTGGACTGGCGCGAGCAGGATCTGGCGCGCCGGTTGAAGCGCAGCGCGGCGCTGGTGAGCGGCGAGGAGCAGATCGAAATCGTGCCCTCCGGCGAGGAGGGGCACCTGCTGATCAAGGCGCTGCTGGGGCTGAGCGAGATGGTCAGCAACGTGAATCTGCCCAACCGCGGGCAGATCGAGAACCTGCCGTTGGGCGCGATCGTGGAGACCAACGCGCTATTCCGCCGGGGCGAGATCCGTCCAGTGCAGGCGGGCGCGATGGCCGGGAGCGTGCTGCCCCTCGTGACGCGCCATGCGCAAAACCAGCTGAACACGCTGGATGCCGCGCTCAACTGCGATTTCAAGCTGGCAGCCAGCACATTCATCAACGACCCGCTGATGGACGGCGTGAGTGTATCGGATGGCGAGGCACTACTTAGACAGATGCTGATTGCGACCCAGGACTATCTGCCTGATGGATGGAAGGGAGTACGATCATGAGGGATATACTGAGCAGACTGCGTGAACTGGACGTGCGCGCACGCGTGGGCGAGCTCGAAGGGCCGTTCGCCGACGAGACGATTGGGCAGTTCATCGATTCGGGCGTGCGGTTTGTGGGCAGCCATGATGCGCTGGAGAACGTATACTATCACGCGGTGCATGATCTGGCGCGCTGCGTTGCCCCTGCCGAGAATGGCAAACCCATGCTGATTGAGGGTGCGGATTTCATCGGCTGCTGGCTGGAGAGCACTGGTACGATCAATTCCGAGCTACTTTCCCGCTTCTGCCCGGGCGTGGCGCAGTCCAGCTTCGAGTTGTTCGCCGACTACATTCGGGATGACGGGCTGATCCCCTACAAGCACACCGACAAGGGCCCCGGCTATCGACAGGTGCAGATGGTCACCCCGCTGGCGCGCAGCGTGTGGCGGCTGTATCGCCAGAACGGAGACAAGCAGTTCCTGCGCAAAATGTATGATGCGATTGCGCGCAATGACCAGTGGCTTGCCGAGCATCGCGATACGCGCGGCACTGGCTGTGTCGAGGCGTTCTGCACGTTTGATACCGGGCATGATGCGTCCCCGCGCTTTTGGCATGTGCCGGATGTCCCGGCGGGCGACCCGGCGAAATATGATGAGGCCTCCCCCATTCTGCCCTTCCTTGCGCCCGACATGACCGCGAATGTGTATTGTCAGCGCAAGTATCTGCACAAGATGGCGCAGGAGCTGAACCTCCCTTCCGATTGGGACAAGAAGGCGCAGCAGACGCATGACAGCCTGATGAAGCAGTGCTATGATGAGCAGGATCGTTTCTTCTATGATCGGGATAAGCTGGATCGCTTTGTACGCATTCAGACCGACAACCTGATGCGCGTTTATGCCTGCGAGGCGGGCGATGACGAGATGTTTGAGGACGCGCTGAGCCGCTATTTCCTGAACACGCGCAAGTTCTTCCCGCGCTATCCGCTGACCACCATCGCGATCGATGATCCGCGCTTTTTGCAGGCTTTCGAGTATAACGCTTGGTCGGGGCAGCTCAGCTTCTTGACCGAGAGCCGCCTGCCCGCCATGTTCGATCATCATCGGCGGCATGTGGAGTTGACATGGATCCTGCACCCGATCCTGACCGCGTTGAGCCGCTTTGAGCGCTTTGCGGGCAGCCTGAACATCTGGGTGGGCGCAGAGGGTTATAAGGAGAATTATACCCCCACTATGGTGTGTTTGCTGGATTATCTGGAGCGCATGAGCGGCATCTTCCCCACGCCCGATCGCACGCTGTGGTTCACCGCCTTGGTGCCCACCGGCGTAGATTATGGCCAGATCGTCGCCGAACAAACAGGCTACAGCCGCCGCGTGGATGGCGCGCTCTTTGAGCTGGTCAATGACAAGGATGTGTCCCAGATCTACCTCGATCAGCAGCTGCTCTATACCCTGCCGCGCGGGGTGCGCCTGGTTACCGACAGATCAGGCAAGCTCCTCTCCCTCATCGGCATGGTGCCACACGCCGTTACGGGCACCATCACCTATCAGGGACAGCAGCTCCCCTTCACCGTCAGTGGCAACGAGCAGCTGGATCTGGTCGATGGCAAGCTGGTCAGCAGCTTCAACCCAGGCGTGGTGCCACCCAACTACGGCTAGGCTGGGGCTCCGCCCCAGACCCCGCTCAAGAGAGTCAGACCGGGACTCCGTCCCGTGTCTCCGGGCTGGGGCGCTGCCCCAGACCCCGACGGAGTTTCCACCCCCGCGCCCCCGCTCAAGGACTTCGCCCTTGAGAATCCCATAATAATATAGGGCACGCTGTCGCGCGCCCTTTTGTTATACCGCGATTCAAAGTGGGTGGTCATAAGGCTTCTGATCGCGCGAAGATCATAACATGGACAGGAAAGAACCCGTC
>JAJDGF010000065.1 GCA_030265545.1 Eubacteriales bacterium OttesenSCG-928-N13 | reverse complement strand
CTGCTTTCGTTTCCTATCCGAGGAGAAGGGCGTAGCGCTTCGACGAGGGCGTGTTGACGACCGTCAACACGCCTCCCTGCCCGTTTAGGCTGTTATTCGATTAAACCAACTGCTCCAATTCCTTGATCCTGCTCTCGAGCGAGGTCAGCACCTGACGGTTGGTCTCCAGCTTTTCTTTTTCGGTCTGCACCAGCGTCTCGGGCGCCTTGCTCAAGAAGCCCGGGTTTTTCAGCATCCCCTCGGCGCGCGCGATCTCCCGCTGCACGTTCTGAAGGTCCTTATTTAGACGCTGCACTTCCTTCGGGATGTCCACCAGCTCACCCAGCGGGATGAAAATATCGGCCGCCGGGGTGACCATAGAGGCGCACTTGCCGGGCGCTTTATCGCCCTCATGCAGCAGCTCCAGCTGGCTGGTGAAGGCCAGGCGCTTGAAATAGTTCTCGGACGCGGCCAGCGTGTCCTCCCAGCCGGGATGGGCGCCCAGGATCAATGTGGCGCGCTTTCCGGGCTGCACATTCATCTCGGCACGCAGGTTGCGCACGCCGCGGATGATGTCCATCACGCCCTCCATGCGCTCGGCATCGGCCACAAAATCCAGCGTCTCATCGACCACCGGCCAGCGATCGATCATGATCGAGGGGCCGCTGCCGGGCAGATAGCGATACACCTCGTCGGTCAGGAAAGGCATGTAGGGATGCAGCAGCTTCAATATGCCCATCAGCACATGATACAGCACCGCGCGCGCCACGCCCTTGGCCTGTGCATCTTCCCCGTTCAGACGGGTCTTGCACAGCTCAATATACCAATCGCAGAACTCGTTCCATGCGAACTCATAGATCTTCTGCGCCGCCAACCCCAGATCCAGCGCATCCAGATTCTGCGACACCGTGCGCACCGCCTGCTGGTAGCGCGTCAGAATCCAGCGGTCGCTGGGCTCCAGCTGATCCTTCGGGATGCTCAGCACGTCGATCGGCTGCTCGCCATCCAGATTCATCAGCACGAAGCGGGACGCGTTCCAGATCTTGTTGGCGAAGTTTCTGAATGATTCGATCTTCTCCTCCGACATGCGGATATCGCTGCCGGGCGAAACGCCCATCGCCAGGCTAAACCGCAGCGCGTCACAGCCATATTTATCGATCATGATCAGCGGATCGATGCCGTTGCCCAGTGATTTGGCCATCTTGCGACCCTGCTCATCGCGCACCAGCCCATGCAGCAGCACCGTATCAAACGGCAAGCTGCCCATCTGCTCCAGCCCCGAAAAGATCATGCGCGCATCCCAGAAGAAGATGATATCATAGCCCGAGCTCATCACGGACGTGGGATAGAAATACTTCAGATCCTCGGTCTCGTCCGGCCAGCCCAGCGTCGAGAACGGCCACAGCGCTGAGCTGAACCAGGTATCCAGCACGTCCTCGTCCTGTCGCACCGCGCCCCCACACTTGGGGCAGGTTTCGGGATTCTCGCGCGCCACGACGGTATGGCCGCAGCTGTCGCAATAGTACGCCGGGATCCGATGCCCCCACCACAGCTGGCGCGAGATGCACCAGTCGCGAATGTTCTCCATCCAGTTATAATAGGTCTTGGTGAACCGCTCGGGCACGAACTTCAACTCGCCCGATTTGGCCTTGTCGATCGCAGGCTCGGCCAGCGGCTTCATCTTCACAAACCACTGCGTGCTCACCAGCGGCTCCACCGTGTCATGGCAGCGATAGCAGGTGCCCACGTTGTGGGTGAGCGGCTCGGTCTTGACCAGCAACCCCAGCTCCTCCAGCTCCTTCACGATGGCGCGGCGGCAATCCATGCGGGTCATCCCTGCGAACTTGCCGGCGGCCTCGTTCATGGTGCCGTCGTCGTTCAGCACCCTGAGCAGCGGCAGGTTGTGGCGCATCGCCACCTCAAAATCGTTCGGGTCATGCGCCGGAGTCATCTTCACGGCACCGGTGCCGAACTCCAAATCCACATAATCATCCGCCACGATCGGGATCTCGCGGTTCATGATGGGCAAGGTCACTGTCTTCCCCACCAACCCGTCATAGCGCGGATCGTTCGGGTTCACGGCCACGCCGGTATCGCCCAGCATGGTCTCCGGGCGGGTGGTGGCCACGATGATATCGCGCCCATCCGGACCCGGATATTTGATGTGCCACAGGCTGGTCTGCTGCTCCTCGTATTCCACCTCGGCATCGCTGAGCGCCGTCTTGCACACCGGGCACCAGTTGATGATGCGGTCGCCGCGATAGATGAGATCCTTCTCATACAGGCGCACAAACACTTCCACCACGGCCTTGTTCAGCCCGGCATCCATGGTGAACCGCTCGCGCGTCCAATCGCAGCTGGCGCCCAGCCTTCTGAGCTGGCGCGTGATGCGTCCGCCATATTCTTCCTTCCATTCCCATGCGCGCTCCAGGAACTTCTCGCGCCCCAGATCCTGCTTGGTCAGGCCCTCGGCTTTGAGCGCGTCCACGATCTTCACTTCGGTCGCAATCGAGGCATGATCGGTGCCCGGCAGCCACAATGTGGGCTCGCCCAGCATGCGATGATAGCGGGTCAGCACATCCTGCGGCATGGTATCCAGCGCATGCCCCATGTGCAGCTGCCCGGTGATGTTGGGCGGCGGCATCATGATCACGAACGGCTTTTTCCCGGGCACGCGCTCGGGGGTGAAATAGCCCTTCTGCTCCCATTCCTCATACAGTCTGGTCTCCACCTCTTGCGGTGAAAACACCTTATCCATCTCAAAATTGCGCTCTTCCATGGCTCCATATCCTCCTTCAAAACAAAAAAGAACGATCCGCCTCAAAGGACGAATCGCTCCGTGGTACCACCTTCATTTGCAGCGGACAATGTCCACCGCCTCAACACGCTGTAAGGGGCGCACCCCTGCCGCACTATCGCCATCACAGCTTCGCACAGCAGCCTCCAAAGCGACCTTCAACGCGCATCCTCCCGAGCGATCTTGCAGCCGACGAATCGCCCTCTCTGATGGAAATGCCGCGCCTACTCCTCTTTGTCATCGGCGGTATATGTTGTCACCAATTATAGCCGCTCAGGCCATCCGCGTCAACAATCGGAGCGGATTTTAACAATCGCAGTGTGTCGTATTATGTGTTCGGTTTGGTATCGCACAGCTGGCGATACGCGCCCTTCGCATAGATCGCCATGCTCAATAGCGAAAGTCCGAGCGCCACATAGATCAATATGTTGCCGATCGTGCTCATCACATTCACCGGATGCCAGGGGAACACCAGCACAATCGCAACGATGAACAGCACGGTGGCCACCTTGCCATACATGTTGGCATACACGACCACCTTGCGCCTGAGCATCAGCAGCGCGCCGATCATCATCAGCAGCTCCTTGGCGATCATCACGATCACCAGCCACCAGGCCACATAGTCCGTGTCCGCGAGGCAGACCAGCAGCGTGATGGTCATCAATTTATCGGCCAGCGGATCAGCCAGCTTGCCGAAGTTGGTGATCTGGTTCCATTTGCGCGCCAGATAGCCATCGAAAAAATCGGTGATGCTGGCCAGCAAATACACAACGATCGCGACCACAGGGGACACGCAATAATACGTCCAAACAAACAACGGGATCATCAAAATGCGAAGGATCGTGAGGGCATTCGGGAGGTTCATCTGTCGCTCTCCTCTTTTGGGATGCGTTATCGCATCCGCGTAAATCTTTTGTCATCTTGGCACAATCAAATGCCGATGCAGCCCCCTCATTATCGCACATCATTCGTCTGATTGTAAAGAGAATTTCTCCAAACGTGATGGAAAAATCACCTCATGTTCACATCCATCATCTACCAGGCCAATGTCGTCCGTCTGCTGCGGTCGTCCGTCCAGGCTCACGCCCTGCGCCCGGCGGCTGGAGATCAGGGTATAGCGACTGCCTCCCACCTGCACCACCGCCGATACCTCCGTCCATTTCTTTGGCAAAAGCGCGCGCATATTGACCCGATCCCCGCGGCGCTCATAGCCCAGCAGATACCGAATTGCCACGCGGCACATCCAGGCGGCTGCGCCGGTATACCATGTCCAGCCGCCGCACCCCTCATGCTTGGCTTCGCTGTACACATCCGCCGCGATCACATAGGGCTCCACGCGATATCGCTCGGCGTCCTGCTCGGTCTGTGCATGGGTGTAGGGCATCAGCATCTCAAACGCCGTCCATGCGCGATCGGCCTGCCCCAGCAGCGCATAGGCCATCACCACCCAGCACGCACCGTGCGTGTATTGGCCGCCGTTTTCACGCACTCCGGGCGGATAGCTCATGATGTAGCCGGGATTTTTTGCGTCCCCATCAAACGGCGGGGTCAGCAACCGAATGATGCCGCTTCCCTCGTCCACCAGCTGCCGCCACAGCTCATCCATTGCCAGCAGCGTGCGCTGCTCATCCAATCCCGCGATCACCGCCCAGCTCTGCGCGATCGCATCGATGCGGCAACCCGCGCCACGATTGTCCGCGCTGCCGACCGGCGTTCCATCATCAAAATACGCGCGCCGATACCAGCTGCCATCCCAGCCACTTTGCTCCACCGCCTGCTTCATCTGCTCGCTGATCGATAGCAGCTCCTCGCGCCCCTCCCCCTCGCACAGCTCGGCATATTCGCGCGCGACGACCGACAGGAACTCGCCCAGCCACACGCTCTCGCCGCGTCCCTCCGCACCGATACGGTCCATGCCATCGTTCCAGTCCCCCGTGCCCATCAGCGGCAAACCATGCGCGCCGAATCGGCACGCGCGGCGGATCGCCCGCATGCAATGCTGATGCAGCGGCTCCACAAGCTCGGACACCGCGGGCGTCTGATAGCAGTCATGCGCGCCCTCCGGCAGCTCCTCTGCGGACAGATAGGGCACCTGCTCGGATAGGACGCTCATATCCCCCGTCTCGGTCACATACTGCCTGGTCACGTACGGCAAAAACAACAAATCATCGCTGATGCGCGTCCGCACGCCCGTGCGCTCCGGATGCCACCAATGCATCACATCCCCCTGCTCAAATTGCCGCCCTGCACACATGAGCAGATGCCGCCTGACCATGCCCGGATCGCTCACCAGCAGGCTCAGCATGTCCTGCAACTGATCGCGAAAGCCATACGCGCCACCCGCCTGATACAGCCCCGTGCGGCCATAGACGCGCGCCGCCAGCGTCTGATAGGGCAGCCAGCGGTTGAGCATGCTGCTCATCATCAGATCAGGCAGCCGCACCTGAAAGCGCGTAAACCGGGCATCCCAGGTGCACAGCACATCCCTGAGCCGCGCAGTTGCGCCGCCCTGCTCGCGCCATTGCGAAACCAGTGCGCGCGCCTCGATTGCATCGCTCGCCCAGCCCATCAGCACATCCCAGTTGAGCGTCTCGCCCGTCTTGATGCGCCGCTCCTCCTTGCTATGGTCCAAAAATCCCACGCCCGCCATCGCACCGCGCGCAAACACCATGCCGCCCTCGTCCTGCACGCTGGTCAGGCGAATGTCGTTGTCTGTTGCACCCATCAGCCAATGGATCTCAGGCTTGATCGAAAGCACGCGCACCTCGTCCGATTCATTCGTGACCGAAACCGCCATGCACTTGAGCGGGCGCTCCGCATCCACAAACACATCCACCGACCATCTCAGCCCATTTGCAGCCGATTCAAAGCGGCTCAAGCCCTGGCTGTGCGTGATGCGAAATCGGGATCTGGCGCCGCTCGGCTCGGGAAGCAACGAGACCCTCCTCTCGCCCTCCAATAGGTACAGTCGCTCAGGAAAACCTTCCTTCAATGTATCATTGACAAACGGCGTCAGATGGCCAAAGCGGCTGTTGCCGTGCCAGGTGAAGCCGCCGCCCCGCTCGGTCACCAGCGTGCCGAACTGCTCGTTGGCCATGATGTTGCACCAGGGCGCGGGCGTGGCCTGGCCGGGCGCCAGCTCGATCACATACTTTGATCCATCCTGCGAAAACCCGCCCCAGCCATTGTGCTGGCGCAGCCGAACGGGCGGCAGCGGATGATCCTCCACGGGAAACTGCCTGCGTTGCTCGGTGGATGGCTCGTGGCGCGTCAGTCTGTGGTTCAGCTGCGCGCGCAGGCTTCCCTCGCCGCCGATCAATGCGATGGAGGAGGCCGAACGGATCAGCGCGCGCTGGGTATCGGGCAGGCTCGCGCCCTCCAGCAGGAACACGCCGCCCGCCTCGTTCACCAGCTCCCGCAGGTGGCTGGACTGCGCCGATTCGCGCAGCGCGTCCCGCACGGGCTGATCGTAGTTGTTGCCGTATTCATTCACCAACAGCAGGTCGCACCACACGCCCATCGTGCGATAGAATTCATGCGCGCGGATCGCGTCCCGCGCTAGCTCAATCTGTTCCTTGCTCGAGATGAACACCGAGATGATCGGCAGGTCGCCCGACACGCCCAGCGCCCACAGCCCGCTGATCGAGCAGCCCACCGGCGGCTCATGCTGCAAAAAGCGCAGGCTTGGCAAGTGAAGGAACGCCGCACCCCGCTGTAGCGCATGATGGTGCTGCGGATTCATATTCAAAAAGCTGAGCATGGCGCGCGCCTGGGTCTGCGCCAGCATCTGCGCACGCCTGGCCGCACCCGGCGTGGCATAGCGCTTGATCAGTCGCTTGATCATCTCCTCGTCCTCCGCGATGCCAACGGCAAAGCCCAGCTCGCGCTTCTCGCCCGGCTCCAGCACCAGCTTCACGCGCAGTGCAGAGCAGGGGTTCAGCACCCGCCCGATCGATTGAGTGAACTTTTTCGCGATGCCGCCCGGCCGCGCGAGGGAGCCCTCGCGCCCCACCAGCTGCGCCAGGTCAGTCTCCTTGGATACCGCCTCGTCCTTTATGCCAAACACGCTGTGCGCCAGCATCGGGCAATGCTTTTCATTGCGCGCGCGGCGACGAAACACCAGCGCATGATCGCCCGCGTGCGCACTCTCCACAAACAGGTTTTGAAACACCGGGTGCGCCTTCATATCCACCTGCGCGCACAGCGCCACCTTGAAGCAGCTGGTCAGCTCCAGCTTCGCCGGCTTGGGTGAATGGTTGATCAGCACCATCTGCTGCACCAGCGCGCCATCCTCGGGCGAAACACACTGATTCATGCGCATTTCCAGCTGGTCGGCCTTGGCCACCCAGCCCGCGCTGCCCGCATCAAATGTGACTTTTCGGGTGATCCGCCGATCGATCCCTCCCGTGCCTGCGCCGCCCATCACCAGCCGCGCACCCCGCCCGATCAACCGCACATGCACAAAGAAGCCGTCCTCATCCGAGGCCTGATCCAGCTGCCAGCGGTTGGCCATGATGCCGTTCACGCTCAGAAAGCCCCGCCCATCCGCGGTGGTCAGGCAGGTGCCGCCCCCGCCGTACAGCAGGTGCGTATCCGGGATATTCGCGCTCGGGTCGCCCCGCCGGGCGGTGCTGGCCGCAGGTCTGCCCCCTGTCTGTGCCCGCGCGATCTGCTCGCGGCGGTTGCGCGCGCGGCTGGCCCTGGGCTGCTTTTCGCACAGAAGCAGACTCAGCGCCTTTACCTCCGGCCGACCCATGAAATGATCGATCAGCGCATCGTCCTTCAGCGCGTTCAATAGGGCGCACAGGATCATGCCCTGATGGTGCGCCATAAAGCTCTTCACCACGTGATGTGTCTCGCCCTGCACCAGCCGCTCGGGCGCGCAGTCGATCGCCTCATACAGCCCGAATTCGCCCATGAACCCAAGTGCCTTCATGCGGCGGATGTTCTCGATCGATCGGATCGGATCGATCGGCAGTGCCAGCAGCGTGGCGTAGGGTGCGATCACCTGCTCATATTTCTCCCCGCGCAAGGACAGCTGCGGCAGCCCGAACGCGCGATATTGGTAGTTCATCATCAGGTCAAATGCGTTATACCCGGACTCGCTCACGCCCCACACAAAGCCGTTCGCCTTCTGCACATGCGCGCGCACCACGGACGCGTTGGTCGCACCCAGCAGCGTCTGCTCGGGCGCACGCATGAACAGCTCGGGCATCAGATATTCAAACATCGTGCCGCTCCAGGACGTGAGCGCCTGGCCTGCATGCTGGCTGCTCATCGCGCGTCCCAAATGTGCCCAGTGCTTGTGGGGCACCTTGCCCAGCGCCATCGCCACGAAGCTCAATATGCGCGATTCGCTGGCCAGCAGGTCATAGTGCGAATTGGACAGCTTATCCCGCTCCACATCCGCGCCGATGACAAACAGCTTGCGCGTCTCATCAAACAGCGTTTCAAATTCCATCTTCTGGCACAGCGCATCCATGCGGGATGCCAACGCGCGCGACTTCGGCTTGTTCAACTCGTTCAATTTCTGCGCGCACGCCATCAGGCACGCCGCCAGATTGCCGCCATCCACCGCCGAAACATAGCGGGGCGTGAGCGGCGCGAGCGTGTCGATGTCATACCAATTATACAGCTGGCCGTGCCAGGTCTGCATCGATTCCAGCGTGGTGATGGTCTGATCCATGCGGCTGAGCAGCTGGTTGTATTCGATGATCTCCAGCTCATACGCGGCCAAACAGCTGGTCAGATACAGCCCGATGTTGCTGGGCGATGTGCGCCGCGCCGCCCCCACGGGCGGGCTGATTTGCAGGTTGTCGGGCGGCAGGCCGGTACCATCCACAGGCACCTGCGTTTCGAAGAATCGCCAGGTGTCCCGCGCCAAATCCATCAGCAAGCTGCGCTGGCTTTCGTCCAGATTCCGCTCATCCGAATCCTCCTGCAGCTGCATTTTGGTCGTCAAAAACAGCATCCCCAGCCCAAGCAACAAAAGGAACCAGTCCGGCCTGAGCAGTGCGGGCAGCATCAGCACCGCAGTGACCCGCCCGGGCAGATACAGCATCTTGTCCTCGCCATTCTTGTCAGCATCGGCGGCGGTCACCCAACTGAGCAGATTCTTTCCGGACCCATACAGCCGATATAGCGTCCTAATCATCGCATCCAGCAGCTGATAGCACTCCACCGGCAGCAGCGACAGCCGAAGCCCACACGCAACCCAGGCGGATTTCTCGATCCGCGGCAGGCTCAGCAGCGCGGGCACAAATGGATAGATCACGCCCACCAGCAGCGCCGCCGTGTTGCCCGTCCACATCGACAAAAGAATCAGCAGGAGCGCCGAAACGGGGGTCAATGTGCGGCGCAGGTTGTCGATCATCAGATATTTGCTCAGCTTGGTCAGCCCAAGCGGTTTGCGAAGGAACGGGATCAGCTGCCAATCCCCGCGCGTCCAGCGGTTCATGCGGTGATAGTACCCGCCAGGCGTGGCCGGAAAGGCATCATATAGCGCCACATCGCACAGCGTGCCAGCGCCCGCGATCAAGCCCTCCAGCAGGTCATGGCTCAGGATCGCACCGTCCGGCAGCCTGCCCTCCAGCGCATCGTGAAATGCGCGCAGGTCATAGATGCCCTTGCCGCCAAAGATGCCCTTGCCGCACAGATCTTGATACACCTCGGACACGCAGGAGGGATAGCTATCCACCCCGCCCAGGCCGGCCATCAGCCGCGCGAAGCGGGTGAGCTTGCCCATCTGCGCCTGCTCCATGCGCGGCTGCAGCAGCGCATAGCCCTTGCGGATTCCGTTTTCATCGCGCAGTCGGTTCAATGGGTGCGCGATGGCGCCGATCAATCGGTGCGCGGTGCCGGGCAGCATCCAGGTGCCCGCATCCAGCGACAGCACGTATTGATAGCCCTTGCGCGATAGCCGCTGCGCACATGCGCCCTCGGCATCAAACTCGCTTTGACCGCCCACCAGCAATCGGTTGAGCGCCATCAGCGCGCCCCGCTTGCGCTCATGCCCCATGAAGTTCCCTTGCACCTGGCAGTAGGTGCGCGCACGGTGCAGATAGTAATATTTCTCTCGCCCAGCGCGCTGGTTCATGCGCTTGATTTCATTGCGAACGGCCACGAGCAGCGCCTCGTCCCCCGGCTCCTGCTCATTTGGGCCATCCTTGAAATCGCCCAACAGCAGCAGATCGATGTTCTCGTCCTGCTGCTGAAACCCGGTCGCCTCCATCTGGGATAGCACCTCGAGTGCGCGCTGCTCGCTGCTGATCAAGGTGGGCACCACAACCATCGTGCGCATCTCGTCGGGTGTTTGATCGATCTTCATCTTCAGCAGCCTGCGCGGCTTCACCAGCCGCGCGCACACGTGATTGATCAGCGCCTTCGAAAAGCTCCAGCACAGCGGGATCGCCACGAGCGCCAGCGGCAAACTGCGCGTGGTCTCCAGCACCAGCGCGAAGAACGCCAGCGAGATCAGCGTGATCCAGCTGAGATATTTGCCTCCGTCCGGGTCGGGTACCAGCTTTTTCAGCTTCACATTGCCCAGATCGAGCGCGCGCAGCAGCTCGCACCTGCCCTGATCGTCATATAGCCACCAACTGACATTCTGGCGGATGTCCTCCTCACACTGGGCGCAGCGCACCGCCTGGCGCGCCACCACGATCTCGCTCAGATCGGCACTGCGGGCGATCTCGGCCAGCTCCTCGCGCAAAACCGATTTCGATTCGTCGTCCATCTTGGGATAGATGCCGGACGGGTCCTGATTCAGCTCCTTCTCCACGCGGCTCAGCTGCTCAAAGCAGCTGAGCCAATCGAGCGCATCCAGCATCCTGAATGTGCCCATCACATTGCTCAACCACAGCCGCGACAGCGCCTGCTCGGCGTGCGCGGTCTGGATCTCGGTCTCGGCGCCCGCCTGATGCCGCTCTAGCCATTCCTCCAGCATGCGGCGGGAAGCGGGCATCTCCTGCTCATGCATCAGCTGCAACGCATGCTCATAAAAGGTGCTCATGTGCCGCCCCGAACGAATCGCGTCGCTCTTGGCGCCCATCGTCACCCATTCCTCGGCTGCGACCCGCTCGCGCTGGGATAGCAGCACCTGCGCGGATACCTGGCTGAACGCGGCGCACAGCTCCACAATCAGCGCATTCGGCACCGCCCACAGCTCCGCCAATCGCAGCGGCTGCACCTGATCGAATGTCTCCAGCACACCCATCAGCCGCGCTGAGTCCACCTGCGCATCGGCGTGCATGATCAGCTCCCGCATCAACAGCTGGATTCTGGGCGTGCCCGAAACGGACGGCAGCTCCGCCTTATCTCGCGCCGTT
>JAJDGF010000064.1 GCA_030265545.1 Eubacteriales bacterium OttesenSCG-928-N13 | reverse complement strand
CCATTGCTGTATTGATTTGTGGATCAACCTTCGTCTGTTTCCGATTGCTGCTCGGGCTCCAATTCAAACGAAATTGGAAAGTGTATGATCCCGTTTTCCGAAGCATACTTCGCCATTACAGAATTCTCATCATCGCTCAGCAGAATGAAGTCTTCGCTATGCCCCTTGAACGCGTCCTTCTCGATATGATTTATGCTGGATGGCAGATAGATCCAGGTCATATCGGACATGTTCTTGAAGGCCGATGCGCCAATCTCAGTCAGGGGTGCACCGCCCAGCTCAGACGGCACAAACAGTTCCGTCTCTCCCCCCTCATATCCGACAAGGGTCGCCTCCCCATTCAACAACGTATACCGATATCCGTCCTCACTCAGCGCAGGTTCGCTCGCGGATTGCTCCTCCATCGGCTCATCCTCGATTGGTGCCGGTTTCTCCTCAGGCGGGATGGGTGCGTCCTCTGCTGCTTCCGCCATCTGTCCATCCTCTGACGAAACAGGCTCATCCTCCGTCGGCTCTGCGATCTGCTCATCCTCCGCTGGAACGGGCTTGTCCTCCGTTGGTTCCGCGATCTGCTCATCCTCCGCTGGAACGGGCTTGTCCTCCGTTGGTTTTTCTATCTGTTCATCCTCTGCCAAAGCAGGCCCATCTTCTGTCGGCTCAGCAATCGGAACATCTTCCGTCGGAATCGGTTCCTCCCAGGCCGGTTCACCGTACAGATCCTCCACCTGCGGCTCGCTTGTGGGCTCCTGATAGGTCGGCTCAAAACTCACCATTTCGCGCTCCCCGATGCGTGCCTCATGATCGAGCACCACGTGATTTCGCATCTCGGTCGTCTGCCCGTGATTGATTTCCTTCACATCAAGCGTCATATCCTGATGCATCACAAACGGTGTTCTGCTGCCCATGTCGAGCGTATAATGATCCTCACCATTCAGTGTGTAGGTCATCATCGAACCGTCCTGCGGTATTTCTAGCACCGCATTGTATGTACAACTATCCTTATGCAGCGCCAGTTCACCCTCAAACGTCACACGCAATCGACTCAGATACATGAATGTCGATACTTGCCATGTGTCGAGATCTGTTTTGAGTGTTTCGATCTTTACATTGACCTGTTCATAATCATCATCTCGATAGAGAAAGCTGAGCACTGTGTTTTCAGGATCCAGATCGAACTCAAGCCGTATGTTTTCCTGCGACATCAACATACCGGAATCAAAATACAGATATCCTTCGCCCATGCCAACGCCGAAAAAGACGAGCTCCTCATCCGACAAGACCTGATCCCCATCGATATCCGTCCATACCACAATACTATGTCGGTCTTTCTTCTTCACAATATCAATGCGAAGCGTATAAATCTGATCAAGCAACTGCCCTATTTCTTCCGGATAATGCAGCAGCACCTCTATCTTTTCGGGCGTCACGGTAAGCGGTCCGTTGAAAGATAGTGTTTCATTATCAGACGTTAAGGCGGCTTCGGCATTTCCTGTCCAATTCTCCCCATCGCGATTGGCCTCAGCCGCTGCATGAATGGACGAATCCTGATCCAGCACGAGCTGCAGATCCATCGCAAACAAATCGTCCGACAAATCGATCGAAAGCTTGCCCGTCTGATCCTCGGTATATGTGCCATCAAGGTGCTCAACTGCCGTATACCCATAGGATGCATCCAGATGCGTGCCCTGGATGTTATAGTTCATATGGAATATATTCCCAGCCGTGAGACTGTCAGAATCAGAGGCTGCCACGCCATCGGCATTGCTAGCACTTTCAGAATAATCGATGCTCAGATCGCCCGAATTCATGCCCAGCGTGCCCGAGACCTTGTACTTCTGATCAAAGGAACCGTTCACCGAATACCCATATACGCCGGACAGCGGCTGAATCTCAAGCATTGCGAATTCATCGAGTGATGATTTGTCGGGGTTCGGTATCGTTCCCATTGTCATCAGCAGTCCATCCATGCCCATCTTCAGCGTGTATATGATAGGAGGATTGTAGTTTCGGCCTTGGACGAACGTCATCCGATGCTCCCAACCACCGCGATACGCCCAGCTGAATTGAATGGATGCATCTCCATCCACCAATGATGCGGCGCGCACATCAAATCCGCCCTGTTGCGTGTTGGGCACAAAACTGAAATCATACCGATTTATGTTGTAGCCATAGCCGCCTATGTTCTGCTTCGCATCCAGATAAACTGCGCCATTTCTGATTTGCAGCGCTATCTCGGGCAGTCCTCTCAAATCGATCTCATCCACCCGATTGCACACCAGCCAGATCATGCTGGTCACGATTGCCTTGCGTTGAGGAAGCGGCAGATCCTTGGCCGCATCGATCTGATATCCATTGATCGAGCTCAGGATCAAATCGGGCAGCACCGTCTGGCTGAATGCCTCGATGAACGTATCGTCCGCGGCCAGCTCATGCATCGCGCGAGTCAATGCCTGCATCAGCTGCTCCGTTTGCAATGTATAATCCGCAGGTGAAGCGGCGCCCTCAAACAGGTATCCGATCAGCGCCGACAGCTCCGGCTGCGCGCGAAGATGCAGATAGAGCTGATCGATCGTGGTCGCCCAATGCACCGTGTCCTCGTTGAGACTGTCCATGATCGCGTTTTGAATGGCTCGCTGCGTAAGTGGATCCTCTGTTGTCGTGACGGCTTCCTTCCCAAATGGCAATTTAACTCGATATTTGTCGCCATCCTTGCTTGAATAAGTATAGAATTCTTCTTTTTGCGACTGGCTGTCCTGCTTGCGAGAAATCTCGCCTTCTAGCGCTGTGTTGCCGACCAGATCCTTGCCTGTGTTTATATTGAGCAAAAATGTGTCCGACTCGCCTCGGGCGATTTCTCCATCTCGGGTGATTTCTCCATCAATGAAATATTGGAGCAGCCCATTGTTGAACAGCTGCATGAGCTTCTCCCAATCATTCTCTGGGATCAGATAGGGATTCACCGTACCATTCACGCCCAGCCCCATCAGCTTCATCAGCGCGGTGCCCGGGCGCGGCACGCCATCCACCACGGACGCGTCCAGCCCCTTGTTGATCTCGCGTCCCAGCTTGTCCAATGCGTCCTGCTGATTGGGCAAGGTCAGGTTGCTATTTTTGTATAAATCTTCCAGCGTCATGCGCGCATTTTCTGCCATCGCAACAAACGGTGTCATCATCAAAGCAAATGCGATAACCAAGCAAAGTATTTTCTTCATTGGGCATGCCCTCCTCCCAGTCGCGCCACCGAAGTGTGTACGCACATCTATAGTATATATGGATTGTTCTTCCTAGTCAATCACAACATGCAAGCCCGCATCCTTCAAAATGTGCTGATACTCGTCCAAGTCCTCCTCTTGGATGGGGGTCGCATCGCGATAGGTGTATGACCTGTTCAGCAGATCATATTTCTTATCCCCATATTGGTGAAACATCAACAGATCCGCGTTTTTTGCCCCAATTTCGCTGAGCAACCTTCCGAATGCCCGCGCATCATCCGTGCTGTCATTGAAACCTGGGATCACCGGGATGCGAATGCGGTATGGGATGCCTGATTGAGTGAGCCACTTGAGATTGGCCAGGATGGGCGCCAAATCTGCACCAGTGCCCATTTTGTGCTTCTGTGCATCATGATGCTTCAGATCGGCTAGCAGCAGATCTAGCCCGCCAACCACCCGCCGAAATACGTCATCGGCCGCATAGCAGCAGCTTTCGGCGCAGGTGTGGATCCCTTCTTTTCTGGCCGCATCGATCAGCGCGGTTGCCGCATCTGGCTGCATCAGCATCTCCCCGCCCGATAGCGTGAGCCCGCCGCCCGAGGTCTGATAGAACGGCAGATCCTTTCGCACCTCGTCCATGATGTCTGAAATCTCCATCGAACGCGCAGATTGGATCCCGTCCAGCTCGCACACGAAGCCCAGTTGTTGCGATTCCGGATTGGAGCACCAGCCACATCGAAGCGGGCAGCCCGAAAAGAACACCGTGGTTCGAATGCCCGGCCCATCATGCAGACAGAACTTCTGGATGTTGAATATCATCGCGCTTTGCTTGCTCATTTCCATCCCTCCACGCCATCCATCTTACGCCAACACATACCAAATGTCAATACGATATTTTCGTTTATAATCATTATTGGTTTCGTTCGTAATTTTTCTATTGACAAATTGATGTTCTGCGACTACAATGAGAGCAAAGAACGGCATATCGTGGAGGTCATATGAACGAGCGACAATTGCAGCTGCTGGACATGCTGCATCAATCTGAATCGGAGCTGAGCACCCTGCACCTGTCGGAGGCGCTCGGCGTGTCCGAGGTGACCGTGCGCAAGGACATCAAGCTGCTGGAGTCGCATGGCTTGCTTCAACGATCGCATGGCTCAGTGCGCCCCGCCTCGCCCGATAGCATCGCAGCGCGCATGGGCATTCGATACGAAATCAAGCGCAGGATCGCCGATCGCGCGGCACAGCTGGTGGGCCATGGCGAGACGCTGATGATCGAATCAGGCAGCAGCTGCGTGCTGTTTGCGCAGGCGCTGATGCAGCAGCAAAAGGACGTGACGATCATCACCAATTCCGCCTTTCTATGCCAGACGCTGGCAGGATCTGCGGGCGGAAATCTCATCCTGCTGGGCGGAGATTATCAGGCGGATTCGATGGTCATGGCCGGCCCATTGACCGAACTGTGCGCGAAAGAATTTCATGTGCAGCGCATGTTCCTCGGGATTGATGGCTACCACGAGGGCAGCTTCTCGGGCATGAATTATAACCGCGCAAGTGCCTGCCGCGCCATGGCAAAGCGCGCCGATCAAAGGATCATCCTGAGCGATTCCAGCAAATTCAGCAGACGCAGCGTGGCGCATTGTTTCGATGCGAGCGAGATCGATCTGGTCATCACGGACGATGGGTTGCCCCTGGATGCGCGCGATTCCATGGAGGCATGCGGCACGCAGCTGATCATGATATGAGGAGGGAAACACATGCAGTATTATGTGGGCGTGGACGTGGGCGGAACCAAGGTGGCCTATGGGTTGTTTGATGAAAACCGCAGCCTGATTGCCAGGTCTCGCACAGCATCCGACAGCAGTTTGAGCGCAGAACAGTTCTCTGATTGCGTGATCGAGGGCATTCATGCGCTGCTTCAGGATGCGAACGTTTCCATTTCAGATGTACAGGGCGTGGGCATCGGCATGCCCTCCTTCATTCAATTTGATGAGGGGTTCATCCTGATGACATCCAACCTGACCAACATCAAGAACTTCGCCGCCAAAGAATACTTTGAGCAGCGGCTTCATCTGCCCGTGGTGCTGGACAACGACGCCAACACCGCCGCACTGGCCGAGCATCGCCAGGGCGCGGGACGGGGCGCCAAGCACATGCTGTTTTGCCCCGTCTCCACCGGGATCAGCAACGGCATCATCATCAACGATGCGCTGTTTCGCGGCAGCTATGGCTGGGCAGGCGAATCGGGCCACGCGCTGATCACGCCGGATGAAGGCGTCTTGTGTGGCTGCGAGAATCAGGGCTGCTTTATGTCCCATGTGTCCGGCTCTATGATCGTGAAGCGCGTGCAAAAGCGGCTCGCCGAGGGGGCATCCTCCATTTTGCCCCAGCTGGCGGGCGGCGCGGAGCAGATCACCGCCGAGACCATCAAGCTGGGTAGCGATCAAGGAGACGAGCTGGCGCTGTGGGCGCGCGAGCACATGGCGTATTACGCGGGCGTGTGGCTGTTCAATCTGTATCAGATCTTCAACATCAACTGCTTTGTGCTGGGTGGCGGGCTGCTGGCATTCGGTCGCCCCTGGCTGGATCGGATCGAGCAGGTGTTCTGGCAATATAACAAAAACCCCCTGCCCGTACATTTCAAAACGGCTGAACTGGGACGCGACACCGGCATCATCGGCGCGGCGGAGCTCGTGATTCCGCGCATAAAGGAGCAAAACCATGAATGAACTTTTCACCCCATCCGAGCGCATGAACAAATTCCGTGCAGCGCTGCTGAACAGGCAGCCGCGCATCTGCGTGCAGCGCGCCATTCATACGACGGCCGCCTATCGAGACAACATCGACCAGCCGCTCGTGATCGTGCGTGCTCGTGCGCTGGCGAATGTGCTCATGAATATGGATATCTATATCGAGCCAGACACGCTGCTGGCTGGGAACCAAGCATCCTCCAACCGCGCTGCACCCATCTTCCCTGAATATGCGATGGATTGGGTGATCCATGAGTTGGACGAGTTCGACAAGCGCCCGGGCGACCGCTTCCACATCACCGAGCAGGAAAAGCAGGTGCTGCGCGAAATCGCGCCCTTTTGGCAGGGCAGAACGCTCAAGGAACGCGCGCTGACGCTGTTCCCGGAGGGCGCGCGAACCTACTACGATCTGGGGCTCATTCATCCCGAAGGCAACATCACCGCGGGTGACGCGCACATCGCAGTCAGCTATGAGCAGGTACTTTCGATGGGTCTGAATGGCTTCCGTGAACGAACAAAGAAGGCACTCAATTCCCTCAGCCTGACCGACATGCAGTCCATTGAAGCATCGCATTTTTATCGTGCGATCCTGATCGTGCTGGACGCGATGGAGTCCTTCGCCAACCGCTATGCCGACTTGGCCGAAGAGCAGGCAAGCGCCGCGCCCAAGCCGCGCAAATATGAGCTGCTTGAGCTCAGCCGCATCCTGCGCAAGGTGCCCATGCAGCCAGCCGAAACGTTCCACGAGGCGCTTCAAAGCGTGTGGCTGGTGCACCTCGCATTGCAGATCGAATCGAACGGACATTCGCTGTCCTATGGGCGGATGGATCAATATCTGCAACCCTATTATCTGGCCTCGAAACATGATGGCATGGAGGACGAAGAGGCACTGATGCTGCTGGAGAACCTGTGGATCAAGACGCTTACCATCAACAAGGTGCGCAGCTGGTCGCACACGCAGTTCTCCGCGGGCAGCCCGCTGTATCAAAACGTGACGATCGGCGGCCAGTCAAAGGAAGGCAAGGATGCCGTGAACGAGATGAGCTATCTGATCCTGCAATCGGTAGCCAATATGCGGTTGCCGCAGCCCAATTTGACCGTGCGCTATCATCACGGATTGAGCGATCATTTCATGCGCGCGTGCATCGAAGTGGTGCGGCTGGGTTTTGGCATGCCCGCATTCAACAGTGACGAGGTGATCATCCCGAGCTTCATCGCGCGCGGCGTGGCGAAGGAGGATGCCTATAACTACAGCGCGATCGGCTGCGTGGAAGTGGCGGTGCCCGGCAAATGGGGCTATCGCTGCACCGGGATGAGCTTCGTCAACTTCCCCAAGGCACTCTTGATCGCGATGAATGATGGCGTCGATCCGCATTCAGGCGTGCGCATCTGTGAGGGCAATGGGCACTTCATGCAGATGGAATCGTTTGATCATCTGATGCATGCATGGGATTTCGTGATCCGTGACTTCACGCGCTGGGCTGTATGCCTGGATACCTGCGCGGACATGGCGCTCGAGGCAACCACCGCGGATGTGCTTTGTTCAGCGTTGACAGAGGACTGCATTGGGCGCGGCAAGCACCTCAAACAGGGCGGCGCGGTGTATGATTTCATCAGCCAATTGCAGGTGGGCATCGCGAATCTGGCCGATTCATTGTCCGCCATCAAGCGCTGCGTATATGAGCAGAAGACCGTCACACGCGAGCAGCTTTGGCATGCGCTGATGGACGATTTCGCGGGCGATGACGGAGAACAGATCCGAGAGCTGCTTTTATCTGCGCCGAAATACGGCAATGACAACGATGCCGTCGATCAGCTGATCGTGCAGGCGTATGACAGCTATCTGGACGAGATATCCCATCACCACAACACGCGCTATGGGCGCGGTCCGATCGGCGGCACCTACTATGCGGGCACCTCCTCCATATCGGCGAATGTGCCGCAGGGCGCGTCCACCGGTGCCACACCGGACGGCCGCCATGCGGGCGAGCCGCTCGCGGAGGGCTGCTCCCCCAGCCATGCGATGGACACGCAGGGCCCGACCGCGGTGTTCAAATCGGTCAGCAAGCTCAGAACCGATCAGATCACCGGCGGCGTGCTGCTCAATCAAAAGCTCACGCCCCAGATGCTCATGCGCGAGCAGAACCGAACCAAGCTAATCCTGATGTTGCGCACATTCTTCGATGTGCTGAAGGGTTTTCATGTGCAATACAACGTGGTATCTCGCGATACACTGCTGGATGCACAGGCGCACCCCGAGAAGCATCGCGATTTGGTGGTGCGTGTGGCGGGCTATAGTGCGTTTTTCCATGTGCTATCAAAGCGCACGCAGGATGACATCATCGCGCGCACGGAGCAGACCCTGTGATGTTGTGAGATCGCTCGAATTGTGATATAATTGCATAGATCAATCGATGGGAGATGTGCGAAAAACAAGGGCGCCGTCTCCTATTTGCGTACGCCTAGGATGTGCAAGAACCGCATCTCTGTGATGTGATAACTGCTCAATGGGCGATTGTCCGCATTGAAATTGTGCGCGGCCACGAGGATCTGATCCAAGTCGCCCGGCTCCCCCACCTGCACGATCACCGGTGTGTGGCGGAACCGATCCTGCGCATCAAATCGCAGCTGCACCAGGTCGCCTGGCTCGGCGGATGCGGCATCCACCTCCTCGGCATAGGGGCCATGCCCCGTGTTATTGATCAAAAAGCGATATAGCTGCACCACGCCCGTCCACGCAGGTGCGCGGTGGTTGACATCGATATAGTACCAATCGCGCATGTTCATTTTTCCGGCGCCTGCAAGCAGCACTTGGGATGCATAGTTGGTGCAATCCCCGCCGTCGCGGTCGAACTTCGCATATTTCGGATTTCTGTCGTACGCCCATTTGTGCGCATAGCGCACCGCGCGATTGCGATTGTATCCGCTTTCCCCCACAGTTCATCGCCCCCCAACCCTCTTTCAATCTATGCAACGGAGGCATTGTTTATGGCCATCAAACCGCCCACGATCGAGCCTTATTTGGACAAACCCATCGACCCAATTCTTGCGATCGAACGCGCGATTGAGAGTTCGGACGATCTTGAGAATCTACTGTTTGAGGACGCAGATCTGTTGGGCATCACAACCAGACGGCTTGAATTCACAGGCTGCCGATTCGTGCGCTGCTCGTTTGTGGATTTTGATGTGAAGCGGCTGAGCTTCACCGACTGCCAGTTTGATCATTGCGATTTCTCCAACTTTGAATTCAGCGGCTGCTCGCTGGTGCGGGTGGCGTTTGAGGATTGTCGCTTGACCGGCGCAACCTTCTTAGATGCATCCTTGATGCATGTGCAATTCCAAAGCTGCATGCTGACCTACATCGCGTTTGGCCGCAGTACGCTGAAACAGACGCGCTTCGCGCAGTGCGATATGACGAATGCCTCCTTCCGTTCGGTAAAACACGATCTGCCCAAGCTGGAATCGTGCAAGCTGATCGCGTCCGAATGGGTGGAGACGCCGCTCAAGGGCATGGATCTGAGCGACTGCGAGATCGCGGGGCTGCTGGTCAGCGATGGCGCGTGGCGCGGTGCGATTTTGGATGCATCGCAGCTGCTGGAGCTGGCGCGGCTGATGGGCGTCGTGGTGAAATAGTCCGTTCTATGAATTCTATTGGCAGGGGGAATTGCATTGGATAAGCAGGCATCTTCTCGCAAGTCCAGAAAGCAGGCGCAAAAACGGCGCAACATGCTGTTTTTGATCGCGGGCGCCGGCGCTGTTATTGCGCTCGCGCTTGTTTTGATTCTGATGCCCAAGGGCGATGTGCCCAAAGATCTGGTGAATGCTGCCACAACCATGCCAGAGGATCCCATGATTTCGCCGACCGTGCAGCCCACCCCTGCGCCGATCACAGACCCCAATTTGGGTCATCAGGAGCTGGGCGAGATCGTGTCAAATGCATCGATTCAGAATGCCAAATTGAAGCTCCAGCAACAGTCCTTCCAGGGCAAGAAATCGGTCAAAATCTATCAGCGCGAGGATCCGATTCAGATGGGTCCGGGTGAAACCTATACCGATATTGAAGGCGTGCTCACCTTCCGCGGCAACAACTATCGCGACAATGCGGCATACGGCCTGATCCCAGACGATGCCAGCAAGCTGAATATCAAATGGTCGGTGTCCGTGGGGCATCTGGACGAATGGGCGGGCGTGGGTTGGACGGGTCAGGCATCGATCGTGCGCTGGCCGGAGGAGACGCGCGCCATTATGAATATCAAGGACAATAAAAAGCAAACGCAGGGCTTGACCGAGGTCATCATTGGTGCGCTGGATGGCAAGATCCGCTTCATTGACTTGGAGGACGGACAGCCCACGCGCAACATGATCGACATCAAGGCGCCCATTAAGGGCAGCGTTTCGGTGGATCCACGTGGCTATCCGATGCTGTACTGCGGGCAGGGTCTCTTCGAGGTGGGCGGCAAGAAGGTGCAGTGCGGCACGCGCGTATTCAGCTTGATTGATGGCAAGGTGCTGTTCTATCTGACGGGCGATCAGAAGCGCAAGCTGCGCGAATGGTACTGTTTTGATGCGGCGCCGCTGATCGATGGCGCAACCGACACCATGATGCAGCTGGGCGAAAACGGATTGATCAGCGTCATCACGTTGAACACCGATTATGACCCATCCGCGGGCACGATCTCCCTTTCGCCGCAGGTGGATCAGCTGGGCTACAAATCGGCTGTGACCACGCGCGCAGGCATGGAGAATTCCATCGCCGTATACAATCACTACGGCTATTTCGCGGACAATTCCGGACTGCTGTGCTGCTTTGATCTGAACACACTAAAGATTGTATGGGCGACCCCCACCGGGGATGACACGGACGCCACCTGCGCCATCGAGGAGACGGATCAGGGCGTGTTTTTGTACACGGCGAATGAAGTGGATCTGCGCGGCAAGACGGGCGACATCCAGATGCGCTGCTACAATGCGCTGACCGGCGAGGCGCTTTGGAAGCGCGAGGTGTATGTCAACAGCAACACCAACGGCGGTGCATATGGCTCCCCTGCGATCGGCAAGGGCGGCATTGGCCAGCTGGTGTATTTCAACATTGCACGCACCAGCGAGGGCGGCACGCTATTTGCACTCGATAAGACCACGGGCAAGGTGGTTTGGAAGTTCGGCCTTGGGCATTATAGCTGGTCCACCCCGCTGATCCTATACGATTCCAAGGGCAAGGGCTATATCCTGATCGGCGATTCGGGCGGTCAACTGCGGCTAATGGATGGGTTGAATGGCGATGTGATCACCTCGCTCGACCTGAAACAGAACATCGAAGCCTCCCCCTCCGCGTTTGAGAACATGGCGATCGTCTCCACCCGCGGTGGGAAGATATTCGGTATCGAGATCAACTAACAACA
>JAJDGF010000063.1 GCA_030265545.1 Eubacteriales bacterium OttesenSCG-928-N13 | reverse complement strand
ATTTTTTGGTCAAACGACGGAATTCGAGGATCATTGCGGCCGAATTTATGCCGATTTGGGCGCCCTCGCTACGTCTTAACTTGCAATGAGACGCATTTTTGGTATAATAGCGTATAAATGGGTATACTATCGGGAGGCTTTGCCATGACGGATCAGGATACCAACATCGCCGCATTGAAGGAATGCGTATATCGGCTTTGCCTTGAAAAGGGCTGGGGCGAGGACGGCGTGCAGAACCCGCAGCACGTGGCGATGGCCATGACGGTGGAGATGAGCGAGCTACTGGAACACTTCCAATGGCTGACGGACGCGCAGGTGCAAAAGCTGATGGCCGGCGGCGATCCGGAGCGTGTGGCGCAGATCGGCGAGGAGTTCGCCGACGTGATGATGTATGGCTTGCAACTGATGCGCACACTCGATATCGATGTGACCGAACAGATATTGCGCAAGATAGAGATCGTGAAGCATCGCACAAACAACGAAGGTGCGCATGAACATACACGCTGAGCAGAGCCAATGGGGCATAGAGCCGGGGATGGCAGGAGGTTCTCATATGTACCAAAACGGAATTCTGGTGCTGGAGATGGGCGGCGGGGAAGCGCGATCGATCACCCGCAAGGTGCGCGGCGAGCGCGTGTTTGCCGAGGTGTTGCCGTTTGATGCACCGATCGAGCGGATGCTGGAGCGCCAGCCCAAGGGCATCATCTTATGCGGGGATGACCGGGATGCGTTCGCGCCGGGTGCACCTGATCTGGCAGCTGAGGTCTATCAACTGGGACTGCCCATGCTGGGTCTTGGCAATGGCGCGCGACTGCTGATGCGTCATGCGGGTGCGCAGCTAAGGACCACTGAGAAGCAACCGGGTACGCTGCCGGTGGCATTTGATGGACAATCGCGATTGTTTATCGATCTGGAGCATAGCGAGCGCGTGGTCGATCGGCTGGACGAATACCAGCTGCCGGAGGGGTTCCGCGTTACGGCTACGATCAAGGATGGTCGCGGCGTGGCCTTCGAGGATGTGGAGCGTGGGCTGTACGCAGTGCAGTTCTATCCTGAGACCAACGACCCGGATGGCCTGGCCATCCTGAACCACTTCGCGATCGATGTGTGCGGCGCGGATGACGATTGGACGGCCGAGAACATCATGAATCGCGCCGTGGAGCAGATCCGAAACAATGTGGGCGATCGACGTGCGCTGACGGCCATATCGGGCGGAGTGGACAGTGCGGTGTGCGCGGCACTGATGTTCCGCGCGATCGGGGATCAGTTGCATTGTTTGCATGTGGATACTGGCCTGATGCGGCTGGGTGAGCGCGAGCAGGTGGAGGAATACTTCGCCGAGCATGGCATGAATTTGACCGTGGTGGATGCGCGGGCGCGCTTCTTGCAGCGGCTCAAGGGCATCACCGACAATGAGCTGAAGCATCGCATCGTGTATGCCGAATATGAGCATGTGTTGCTGGAGGCCTCACGCGATTTGGGCACGTTTGATCTGCTGGTGCAGGGCACCATCTACAACGACGTGCTGGACGGTGAGACGCCCTATGGCGTGGCGCACATGAATGGCGAGGAGCAGCCGAAATCGCTGCTGGAACCCATCCGCATGCTGTTCAAGGACGAGGTGCGCGATCTGGGCACAGCGCTGGGCTTGCCGGATACGCTGGTGTGTCGCCAACCGTTCCCGAGCGCCGGGCTGGCGGTTCGCTGCGTGGGCGAGGTGACCGAGGAGAAGCTGGTCATGGTGCGCGAGGCGGACAACATCTTCCGTGATGAGATCAAGAGCGCTGGGCTGGACAAGCGCATTCGCCAATATTTCGCAGTGCTGACCGATGTGGTCACGGGCGGTACGCCCGATCGGGGCTACACGGTGGCGCTGAGGGCGGTCAATATGAGCGGCACGCAGGTCAGCGCGTTTCGGCTATCCTATGATGTGCTGGAGCGCATCGTGGAGCGCATCACCAAAGAGGTGCGGGGCGTGAACCGCGTCGTCTATGATGTTACCGGTCAGCCACCCGCTTCGGTGGAGTGGGACTGATCGCTTCCGCCTATAAGCTATACAATGGGGGGACTGGCACTTGAAGATACGACACATGGATGGTCCGCTCGAAGGGCAGGACACGCAGGATACGTTTGTCGCCTATGATGATTTGGGCGGCATGTTGGGTGGCGCGGATGTGACCAGTGTGATGCGGGATATGCTCTGTCCGAGCAGGCCGCACCAGCTGCTGATTCGTACCGAATGCGAGCAGGGGGCACTGGATGCGCTGCTGGGCGCGGCCACTGCGCGTGCGATGTATCTAGCCAGAGAGAAGCAGGATTCACCTGCGCGTATCTTCTGCGAATGCAATCCCTCAGACGAGGAGCGCATGCGCGTGCTGCAGACCCAGGGCTATATGGACGATGATGGACTGGTACGCATGAAAAAGATGCTCAAGCGTGGGCCGATCATCAAGCCGCTGCCTCGCGATTGCGTGATTGTGCGCGATTATCTGATCGATGATTCAGAAAGCAAATATTTCGTGGAACGCTACAACGCGATGTTCGCGTCCGATAAGGACATGGACTGGCTCAATGAGCTCAAGCAGCGCCCCAACTTCGCGCGGCTGCTGATGGTGGCGCCGGACGGACTGGCGGGCGAGTTGGTCACCTGGTCGGATGCGTATTCGGGCGTGGTGGGCGTGATCCAGACCCCGCCGCATTGGCAACAGAAGGGCGTGGCCAGCCACCTGATGGAACAGGCGCGCAATTACTGGCTGGATAAAGGGCTGGTGGATGCATACTTTGATGTATGGACGAGATTGACGGGCGCGATGCGTCTGGCGGCGACCACCGGATTTCGGCCGGAGGAGATGCTGCTCAGGTATCCGGGTATCGACATGTTTTGATTGAATCAGGCATGTTTTCCATGATAGGACGATACGATAAAGATGGGAGGAGATCGGTTTGAAGAAGTATTCTGTGGCAATCATCGGCGCTACGGGCATGGTGGGGCAGCGCTTCCTGACTCTGCTTAACGAACACCCCTGGTTTGACGTGTGCACTTTGGCCGCCAGCGGGCGGTCTGCCGGAAAGACTTACGAACAGGCGGTCGCGGGACGTTGGGCATTTGATTGGCCGATCCCCGAGAAATACAGGAATATGATGGTGCTGGATGCATCGGCGGATATCGATAAGGTGGTCGAGGGCGCGGATTTCGCGTTCTGTGCGGTGGATATGCCCAAGGAGGAGACCCGCGCGCTGGAGGATCTGTATGCCACGCGCGAGCTGCCCATCGTCTCGGCCAATTCGGCGCAGCGGCTCACCCCCGACGTGCCCATGGTCGTGCCGGAGATCAACGCCGCCCATACGGCCGTGATCGAGCAGCAGAGAAAGAGATTGGGCACCAAATTCGGCTTCGTGGCGGTGAAGCCCAACTGCTCCATCCAGGGCTATGTGCCCGCGCTCACCCCGCTGAGGGAGTTCGGGATCAGCAAGGTGTCCGTGTGTACCTATCAGGCGATCTCGGGCGCCGGCAAGACGTTCAAGACCTGGCCGGAGATGGTGGACAACGTGATCCCCTACATCGGTGGCGAGGAATTGAAGAGCGAAATTGAGCCGCTCAAGATCTGGGGCGACATCGTGAATGGGCAGATCGTGCCCGCCAAAGCGCCCATCATCAGCGCGCAGTGCTATCGCGTGGCGGCGGCGGATGGCCATATGGCGGCTGTCTCGGTGCAGTTCGATAAGAAGCCCCCAATCGACGAGATCCTGGCGCGCTGGGATGCGTTTGAGGGCATCCCGCAGCAAGCGAAGCTGCCCAGCGCCCCGGCGAAGTTCCTGACCTATTTCGCCGAGGACAACCGGCCGCAGACCAAATTGGATCGAGAGCTGTACAATGGCATGGGCGTGTCGATCGGCAGACTGCGCGAGGACCCGCTGTTTGATTACAAGTTCACGAGCCTGTCCCACAACACCATCCGCGGCGCAGCGGGTGGCGCGGTGCTGACGGCAGAGCTGCTGGCACACCAGGGCTATATCGTACACAAGTAAACCTGGTACAACAGAATACGGCGGCAGGAACCATGATGGTCTTGCCGCACAATGGGAGATCCAAATCTGATGACATAGTCATTGGATTTGGATTTCCTGTCGCCAACCCCCTTTGGGAGGTCTGGAGAGCCAGAGCCCTCCAGCTTCAATCCGCACCCGGCGGCATGGCCGCCATGAAGGTTGCAAGCCCGATGGTTTGTAAGTCTGCCCGTGGGCAGACCACCGCCGGCACAAATCGAAGATTTGAACCGAGGCGCCTTGTGAGTCGACGAGGCTGTTACGTTTCCTCCACGACACAATGCAAGGAGGGCAAACAGATGAAACCGACCCTATTTACCGGATCGGGCGTGGCATTGGCCACGCCCTTTGACGCGGACGGGATTGACAAGCAGCGCATGCGTGCGCAGGTGCAGCGCCAGATCGATCTGGGCACGGATGCCTTGATCGTGCTGGGCACCACGGGGGAACCATCCACCATGACGCAGGAGGAGCGGGACGAGTGCATCTCGCTGTGCGTCGGGCAGGTGCAGGGGCGCGTGCCGGTGATTGCGGGTGCGGGGGCGAATGACACGCGGGTTTCGATCGCCTATGCACGGCGTGCGCAGCGCCTGGGCGCAGATGGCTTGCTGGTGGTCACGCCCTATTACAATAGACCCTCCCAGCGCGGGCTGATCGCGCACTATACCGCCATCGCGGATGCCACCGATCTGCCGCTGATCCTGTACAATGTACCCTCTCGAACGGGCACCGACATGCTGCCCGAGACCGTGGCCACATTGAGTCAGCACCCGAACATCGTGGCGCTCAAGGAGGCCAACGGCAACCTGATCCAGCTGAGCGAAACAATCAACCTGACGGACGGGCGCTTCCCGATCTATTCGGGCAATGACGAGCAGGTGCTCACGATCATGGCGTTGGGCGGCAAGGGCGTGATCTCAGTCGCGGCTAACATCATACCGGACAAGATGCACCAAATGGCGACGCGGTTTGCTGAGGGGGATGTGGCGGGCGCTAGGGAGTTGCAGCTGCGCTATATGAAGCTGATTCGGCTGCTGTTCATCGAGCCCAGCCCAGCGCCACTCAAGGCGGCCATGCAGATGCTGGGGCTGGACAGCGGGCGGCTCAGGTTGCCGCTGGTGGAGGTATCACTCGCCAATCAGGCATTGATTCGATCCGAGCTGCACCGACTGGGACTTTTGTCAGATTGAGGCGAATTGCCACCCCGGCGGGATTGACACGTGCGGGCGTGTACTTTATAATGGCATGGGACATAATACCATTGTGGTGGTGCCGCCGATCTGCGCGGCATCATCCCCTACATCATACATGCCAAAGGAGGAACCGCCGTGAACGCGCGATCCATGCTGGACTATCTGGGGACCGAAAAGGCGATCCGTAAGCTGAGCACCATCTATGGCGACCAGGCTGCGGCACAGGCCAAGAGATATCAGGAGCTGGCCTTCATGCACGAGCGCCGCTATGGCGACCGCAGCGGTCTGGTGATCTGCTCCGCGCCCGGTCGCACGGAAATCGCGGGCAACCACACCGACCATCAGCGCGGCCGCGTGCTGGCGGCGGCGGTGGATCTGGACACGCTGTGCGCGGCCACGCCCAATGCGCAGATGCGCGTGACGCTCTGGTCGGATGGCTATCAAAAGCCGTTCATCGTGGATCTGAATGATCTGGACGTGCATGAGGACGAAAAGGAGACCACGCTGTCGTTGATTCGCGGCGTTGCATCGCGCATGCAGCAGCTGGGCTATAAGATCGGCGGGTTCGATGCCGAGGTGAGCAGCACCGTGTTCAAGGGCTCGGGGCTCTCCTCGTCGGCGGCGTTCGAGGTGATGTTGGTCTCGGTGTTTGATGCGTTGTTCAATGGCTTCAAGATCGATGCGCAGACCCGCGCGGTGATCTCGCAATATGCGGAGAACGAATATTTCGGCAAGCCGTCCGGGCTGCTGGATCAGATGGCCAGTTCGGTGGGCGGGCTGGTGACGATGGACTTCCGCGAGGAGAAGGCCAAGATCGAGGCGCTCAGCTATGATTTCGCGGCCAAGGGCTATGTGCTGTGCGTGGTGGCCGCGGGCGGCGATCATGGCAACCTGACCAACGAATATGCCGCCATCCCAAAAGAGATGCGCGAGGTGGCCGAGGCGCTGGGCGGCAAGGTGTTGACCGATATCAAGCCGGACGTGATGGAGCAAAAGATCCCTGTGCTCAAGGGCAAGGTGAGCGACCGCGCCATCCTGCGCGCGCTGCATTTCTATGATGAGGATCAGCGCATCCCGCAGTTGGTGGAGGCCATCAAGCAGGATCAGCTGCCCGAGTTCCTGGCGTTGATCGTGGCATCCGGCGACAGCAGCCAACGGCTTTTGCAGAACCTCTACGTGCCCGGGCGCGACAATCAGGAGATGACGCTGGCGCTGGAGCTGTCCCGCCGCATGCTCGAAAAGGACGGCGCATGGCGCATCCATGGCGGCGGCTTTGCGGGCACGATCCTGGCGTTTGTGCCCAAGGATGCGCTGGATGCATATAGGGCGCGCATGGACAGCGTGTTTGGCGAGGGCGCGACCACTGTGCTGAGCGTCAGGCCGGTTGGGCCGGCGGTGATTGGGCTGCAGAGTGCACCGCATCTGCGTGCATAACGGCCTTGCTGAACGTGCATGATGGGGCATAACCAAATTGTGCTTGACAGGCGCGCGCGATAGGCATATTCTGATGTAGGACAACTGAATACATCTTCAGGGCGGGGCGAAATTCCCCACCGGCGGTATAGCCCGCGAACCGAAAGGTTGACTTGGTGAGATTCCAAGGCCGACGGTATAGTCCGGAGGGAAGAAGATATGATGCAAACGCCCTGCCCATTTTTTGGTCGGGGCGTTTCAAATCCAAGCATGTCTTCCGCGGAGGCACATCATGAGCACCAAGGCAAATCGTAGCACCATCTCTGTCGGACATCTGACGCGCGTGGGCGTTCAAGATTTCTTCACGATTCATGATAATACCCTCCATAATAATAATTCATTGTTGATTGTGATGATCGATTGATTATTCCCCGGCCTTCTGCTTGCGAACCGCATCCACGGCAAAGACCGCAGAACGCAGCACGGCGGACAGCACGCCCACGCAGTTGGTGATCGGAGCGTTCAGGCTGCCCATCATCTTGGCGATGAGGACCTCCTTCGGCGGCATCTCTGCCAGCGCGGTGACACCCGCGACATCCAGCACCTTGTTGTCGAGCAGACCGCACTTGATGCTGGTCTTCTTGACCTTCTTGATGTACTCCGTCAGCACCTTGGCGGGCGCAACGGCATCATTGGTGCCAAACGCAACGGCGGTCGGCCCCTTCAGGTGCTCGTCCAGCCCCTGGATCTGCAGCGCTTCGGCGGCGCGCTGGATCATGGTATTTTTCAAAACCATATATTCCACGCCGGCCTTGCGGCACTGGTTTCTCAGCTCGGTTACCTCGGCCACGGTCAGGCCACGGTAATCCAGCAGCACCACAGAGTGCGCGGATTCCAGCTTCTGCTGAATCTCAGAGACAACAACCTTTTTGAGCTCTTGATTCTTGGACATATTCTTACACACCTCGCTTCTCGTCCCGGATTGGACGCATTGAAAAACGCCCCCGCACACACAAGCGCAAGGGCGACAAAATACTTCATCACGACACTTTACGCCTCGGCGAGCGACCGAATCGGTCTTATGCAGATGCACTCGCTGTCTATGGCACGGCTATTTTTCAAGCACAATCCGAATTGTATCACAATCCGCCTCGCTCTGTCAAGCAAATTGCACGCATTTTACACCAAAACCGATATATAGTGGGATGCCTGAAGCGCCCTGACCCTCCCGCTTCAAACCGCAAACGATGACATGTGCATCGCCGACGAGCGCCTGAGCGCCATGTGTGCGCTTCCTTGCGGGATTGCTGGCCGCGAAGCATCGCTTCGCAAGAAATCCCGTTGTCCGAGGAGGACCGCGAAGCAGCTCAACGAGAGCGTGTTGACGCTCGTCAATACGCAAAAAAGGCGGATTGCTCCGCCTTTTCAATGTTGCAAATTAGAACTTCAGCGCGTTCAGCTTGATGGCCGGGCTCATGGTGCTGGTCAGCACGGCCGAGCGCACGTAGGTGCCCTTCGCCGCTGCCGGCTTGGCCTTGATGATGGCCTCCATCAGCGTTTTGAGGTTCTCCTCCAGCTTCTCCTGCTCGAACGAAGCCTTGCCAACCGGGCAGTGAATGATGGCGGTCTTGTCAACGCGATATTCGACCTTACCGGCTTTGATCTCCTGCACGGCCTTAGTGACATCCATCGTGACGGTACCGGTCTTGGGGTTGGGCATCAAGCCCTTGGGGCCCAGCACGCGACCCAGACGGCCAACCAAGCCCATCATATCGGGCGTGGCGACCATGACATCAAACCCGAACCAGCCGCCCTGGATCTTGGCGATCATTTCCTCGGCGCCCACGAAATCGGCACCCGCCTCCTCGGCTTCCTTGGCCTTGTCGCCCTTGGCAACCACCAGCACGCTCTTGGTGCGACCGGTGCCGTGCGGCAGCACGACCGTGCCACGCACCTGCTGGTCGGCATGACGGGGGTCAACGCCCAGGCGCACATGCAGCTCGATGGTCTCGTCAAACTTGGCTTTGGCGACCTGCTTCACCAGCGTTATGGCCTCCTCCGGCTCATACTGCTTGGTGCTGTCGATCAGCTTGGCGCTATCTTGATATTTCTTACCCTGCTTCATGTTATATCCTCCTTGTGGTTCAAGCGGCACAATGTCCTCCCACTGATATTTCTGTTAGTCAACCACCACAACGCCCATCGAGCGTGCGGTGCCCGCGATCATCGCCATTGCAGCTTCCACGGAAGCGGCATTCAGATCAGGCATTTTCAGTTCAGCGATCTCTTGGATCTGCGCCTTGGTGATGTTGGCAACCTTGTCCTTGTTGGGTGTGCCGGACGCATGCTCGAGGCCGCAAGCCTTCTTGATCAACACGGCCGCCGGGGGCGTCTTGGTGATGAAGGTGAAGGAACGATCCTGATACACGGTGATGACCACCGGGATGATCAGGCCAGCCTGCTTGGCGGTGCGGTCGTTGAACTCTTTGCAGAAGCCGGGGATGTTGACGCCATGCTGACCGAGCGCCGGACCGATTGGCGGCGCGGGGGTGGCCTTGGCGGCCGGTACCTGCAGCTTAATCAATGCAGAAACTTTCTTAGCCATGGGAATCCTCCTCTACATGTATGTGGTATAGCGGAACGCCTGGTTGCGCGTGATGCGCCTAAATTCGGGCGATCCTCCCACTTCCTGAAAACCCGCAATGCGGGGCAATCAGCCTTCCTTGACCACCTCATCGAACTCCAGCTCCACTGCGGTTTCCCGCTTGAGCATGGGCACCATGACGCGGATCTTGGACGCCTGCTGGTCAACCTCGACCACGCGCCCGGTGAAATTCTCAAATAGGCCTGCCAGGATGCGCACCTCATCGCCCGGCTTGATATCGATCGTATCGCCGATGTGGGTCTCCCCGATGTTGGCGAAATCGGTCTCACTGAGCGGGGTGGGCTTGGATCCCGGGCCGACAAAGCCGGTCACGCCCCTGGTGTTGCGCACCAGAAACCAGGATTCATTGGTCATCACCATGTACACAAGAACATAACCGGGCAACAGCTTGCGCTGCACGGTTTTGCGCTTGTTATTCTTGATTTCAATGGCTTCCTCGACCGGGATTTTGACCTCCAGGATCAGCTCCTGCATGCCATTGTTCTCCACGGACTTTTCGAGGTTGGCCTTAACCTTGTTCTCATACCCAGAATAGGTATGGACAACGTACCACTGAGCCTCTTGGATATCTGCCATATTCTCTCCTATTGCCCGGGTCACGCTGCGGTGCCGCCCACGATCAGCCGGATGAGATGAGACGCGCCAAAATCGAACAGGCCAATCACGACACCCATGAAGACCATGAACACCAGCACGACCACAGAATAGTTGATCAGATCCTGCCGGCTCGGCCATGTGACCTTGTGCAGCTCGGCATAAGTATCCTTAAAGGCATTGCCGATGCGCTTGATCAAGCGAACAAACACATTGGGTTTCTTATCCGATTTGGCCTTGTTATCAGCATTGGTGTTTGCCATGAGATTCCCCTCACTTTCTCGCCGAGCCCACGAAACGGGGATAAGCGAAACTCACGCGGCTCGATGGCCACGCTCCACGCATCGTCAGCGGGTTTCTTTGTGCGCCGTATGCTTCTTGCAGAAACGGCAGTACTTGCTCATCTCCAGACGATCGGGGTCGTTCTTCTTGTTCTTGAGTGTGTTGTAGTTCCGCTGTTTGCAGTCCCCACACGCAAGCGTAATCTTGACTCGCTTATCAGATGCCACGATTGACACCTCCCACTTTAAAATGATTGGAACACAATCAAAGCCTCTCTCAAGAGGCACCCCCATAATGTATCACATTATCCCACCCATGTCAAGACTTGTATTCCCCAAACCTGGGCACAGTTACGTTGTTTTCGTGTGAACTTGCGCGGATGGCCGCGTTGCGTCCATTTTCCGCTTGCCATATGAACGCCTGCATGTTATACTATATGGGCTGTCAACACCCCTCGGGAGGTCTGGAGGGCCTTGGCTCACCAGCTTCAATCCGCAGGTGATGACATGTACACCATGAAGGTTGCGAACCCAGAGGTTCGAAAGTCTGCCAGCAGGCAGACCGCCGATGGCTCAAATCATAGATTTGAAGCGCGGCGCCTTGTACTTCGACGAGGTTATATAAGGTGGCTTTGGATTGCCGCAGACCGCGTAATTTTCAATTGAATCACCAATTCATCGGGCGCTATGCCGCGCCGGGTGTATTGTATCAACCGAAAATTACGAAGAGCAATCCACCGCCTCGACCCAGATGGGTCTTGCCGCCGTGCCTGCGTGATGTTGGGCATGGCTTTTTTGTGTGCGCATTGCTCGGAAAGAGCAGTCTATGCAATATCATTATACCATCTTGCCCCAAAACCATCCCCATGTGATGCGACCCTGCGCCAAATGCTCCACGATGAAGCCGTTTGTGCCCACCGACCAGTTTCGCATCAACGCCCAAAAGAAGCTGCTGGATGTGTGGCTGATCTATCAGTGCATCGATTGCGGCCATACCTGGAACCTCACACTGTTTGAGCGCATCTCACCCAAGCAGCTGGATCGCGCGCTGTATGATCGGCTGCTGTCCAATGATGCGGCGCTGATCGAGCAGTATGCGTTTGATGTGCAGTTGCACGCGAATCGGCATGCACCGCTGTGTTATGATGCGCTCCGCTACGAGATCGAGGGCGAAACACCCGCCATGGATACCCCGTGCGAGTTGATTTTTGATTGCAGCGTCCCGCTGGGCATCAAGGCATCCAAACTGATCCGCGAGGTGCTTCAGCTGTCCGGCGCACAATTTGATGCGCTGACACAGCAAAACGCACTTCGTTCACTCGACGGCAAACCTCTACGCAAACGAAAGATGACCACCCACCTACACATCCAATTTGACCCACCATGTATCATTCCACCAGTCGAGTAGA
>JAJDGF010000062.1 GCA_030265545.1 Eubacteriales bacterium OttesenSCG-928-N13 | reverse complement strand
TGTCGTGTTGCACATGCAGTTCTCAGCAAACCGCAGTGTTCCCGCTTTCGCATCAAATCAACCTCCATTGTCCTGATGCGCCATTTATAAGATTCCTCGAATCCTGCCTTGCTTGGTTGCTTCCAGCAGACAGAGGTAGGTGGCGGCGGTATCGAATCGCGCATCGTGCGCAGCGCCACCTTCGCCGAACCAGCCCTCGGATGCCTGCACGATCTGTTCATCGCTGATGCCAAAATGCACGCACAGCTCGCCCAGCTTGGGCGGCTTGGGTCTGCCGATGTTCACCTTTCGCACAAGCGCTGTGTCCGAGGTGAAGTAGTTCATCGTGCAGAAGGTGCGGATCTTGGGCAGCTTCATGCCGACGCGCTCTAGCTCCACGCGCAGATAGCGATCGTCCGCCGAGACATTGTGGCCAATCAGTGTGTCCGCCGCGCTGAAATCGTCAAAGATCTCCTGTGCCCTGTCCTCAAATCGTTCACCGCCTGACAACTGCTCCAGGTCTTCCATGCTCATCCCGTGCACGGCCTGGGCGCCCTCGCTCATCTCATCCACCGTGAAGAACATGTTCTTGCCCTTCACATCGCCCTGATCTACCATTAAATAGGATAGCTGGCAGATCTGACCGGGCACCAGATCGGTCGCCTCGGTATCAAACACAATCAGCTTCATTCGCCATGTACCGCCCTTTCGATGCGGCGCAGCGCCTCCTCGACATTGCGGCGGGGCGTTGCGATGTTCATGCGAACAAAACCGGTGCCCTCCTCGCCAAAACTGTCGCCCGAGTTCAGCCCGACGCCCGCCTTCTCCACCATCAGCTTATCCAGATCCCGCTGGGACAGATTCAGCGCACGCATATCCATCCACATCAGATACGTGCCCTCGAGCGGCGATAGTTTGATCTCGGGCAGGTGCTCCGCCACATATTGCTGCACATAATTTCGATTGCCATCCAGATACTCGATCAGCCCGTCCAGCCATTCATCCCCCTCGCGATAGGCGGTGGTCTGCGCCATCGCACCGAACAGGTTGGGCTCCTCCACGCCCGCATCGGTGAGAATCCTGGTTAGTTCATTTCTCAAGCCCTCATTGGGCACAATGATCGAGGATTGGCGCAGCCCCGCCAGGTTGAACGTCTTGGTGGCGGATGCCAGCAAAATCACGCGATCCGCGCCCGGGACGCTCAGGATGGGCGTGTGCGTATGCCCGGGCATCTCAAAATCCATATGGATCTCGTCGCTCACAATGCCGACGTTATAGCGGTTGCACAGCGCCACCAGCTCGGCCAGCTCCTCTCGGCTCCAGATGCTGCCGACCGGATTGTGCGGGCTGCACAGCATCAGGCATGTCACACCCTCCTTGAAGCCCTGCTCCAGCTGTTCCAGATCCATTTCCCAGCCGACTTCGGTCTGTTTCAACGGATTTCTATAAATACCGACCGCTGTCTGTTCTGCCATTCGGAAGAACGGGCCATAGACCGGCGTTTGAATCGCCACCTTGTCCCCCGGCTTGGTCAGTGCCTTGAGCGCATACATCAAGGAGCTCACCACACCCGGACTGAACAGCACCCATTCGGGCTGCACATCAAAATCATGGCGGCGCTTCATCCAATCGCACACCGCGCGCACGTGTCCATCGTCATGGCTGGAATAGCCATATACGCCGTCTTGTGCGCGATTGACGAGCGCATTCACGACCGGCTCCGGCGCCGCAAAATCCATGTCCGCCACCCATAGCGGCAGCACATCCGCGCACCCGAACACCTCCTCACAGGCGTCCCACTTGGCGCAACCGGTGCCGCGCCGCTCTACCCCATGATCAAATCGGTCAAACAGCTTTTGATTCATCGCAAAAATGCCCCCATCTGTTAGTACGTTAGAAATCTATTGTTACTCCATCCATTTTACACGATCCTCGAATGGGTTTCAACCCCAACATCCCGCAAATCTTTGCTTCCTATATTATAAAGATTAAGTTAGGTTTCGTGTTTTTCGTGCACTATGGCACATGTAGCCTTGACACATGGACGTTCACAATGTAAAATAGTTCTGTTAACCAATTTGTTTGGAGACGTCTTGGTTTTCTTCGTGTGGCGCACTGCGCCGCATCCAATTTGAATTTGTAACAATACATCATGAATGAGAAAGGGGGACAACGATCCTTTGACTACGCCAATTATAGCAGCAATCAGCGCGCTGGTCGCGATAATCGTAGGTTTTATCGTCGGTTTTTTGTATCGTCAGAATGTGACAGAAAAGAAAATCGGACGCACCGAAGAATTCGCCAAGAACCTGCTCGATGAAGCCACCCGTAAGGCTGAAGACAAGAAGAAAGAAGCCATCCTGGAAGCCAAAGAAGAAGTGATCCGGCTCAAGAACGAACTGGACAAGGAAGTTCGTGATCGCCGCAGTGAGGTAACCCGCCTGGAGCGCCGCGTGAACCAGCGCGAGGAGACGCTCGACAAGAAGATGGACAACCTGGAGGCGCGTGAAGAGAGCCTCAACCAGAAGTACAAGAACGCCCAGAAGCTAGAAGATGAGGCCACCAAGCTGCGCGACCAGCAGAGCCAAGAGCTGGAGCGCATCGGCGGCATGACCCTCGAAGAGGCACGCCAGATCCTGATGGATCGCATCCAGAAGGAAGCCTACCACGACGCGGCCATCATGGTGCGCGAGATCGAATCCCGCGCAAAGGAAGAGGCCGATAAGAAAGCACGCAATCTGATCGCGCTGGCCATCCAGAAATGCGCCGCCGATCACGTGGCAGAGACGACCGTTTCTGTGGTCGCGCTGCCCAATGACGATATGAAGGGTCGCATCATCGGCCGTGAGGGCCGCAACATCCGCACGCTGGAGACGGCGACGGGCGTGGATCTGATCATCGATGATACGCCGGAGGCCGTCATCATTTCCGGTTTCGATCCGGTACGCCGCGAGGTGGCCAGGATCGCACTCGAGAAGCTGATCACCGATGGCCGCATTCATCCCGCACGCATCGAGGAGATGGTCGAAAAGGCCAAAAAGGACGTGGAAAACACGATCCGCGAGGCCGGCGACCAGGCCGTGTTCGAAACCAACCTGCACAACATCCATCCCGAGCTGGTCAAGCTGCTGGGTCGGATGCGCTATCGCACCAGCTATGGCCAGAACGTGCTGAAGCACTCGGTCGAGGTGTCCCATCTGGCGGGCATCATGGCTGCCGAGCTGGGCGCGGATGTGCAGCTGGCGAAGCGCGCAGGCCTGCTGCATGACATCGGCAAGGCGATCGATCATGAGGTGGAAGGAACCCACGTCACCATCGGCGCCGAATTGGCCAAGAAATTCAACGAATCGGATGCAGTGGTCAACGCCATCATGGCGCACCACGGCGATGTGGAGCCCAATACGGTCGAGGCCGTGCTGGTGGCTGCTGCGGATGCCATTTCGGCCGCCAGGCCGGGCGCGCGCCGTGAATCGCTGGAGAACTACATCAAGCGTCTGGAAAAACTCGAGGAGATCTCCAACTCCTTCGAGGGCGTGGAAAAATCCTACGCCATCCAATCCGGCCGCGAGGTGCGCATCATCGTGAAGCCGGAAGACGTGAACGACGCCGGCACGCTGATCCTGGCCAAGGAGATCGTCAAGCGCATTGAGCGCGAGATGGAATATCCGGGTCAGATCAAGGTGAATGTGATCCGCGAGACCCGCGCGATTGATTTCGCGAAATAATCAAACACCTGGCACGCTATGGCCGCGCTCCGGTTGCGTAAAACCGGAGCGCGGTTTCATGCTCGAACACAACATACGAATCTGAGGTGATACACGCAGTATGATGCAATCAATCAAAAAGCTATTTGGTCCGCAGGACATGACCATCGGTCAGCCGATGCGCAACCTGCTGATGTTCTCCATTCCGCTGCTGATCGGCAATTTCGCGCAGCAGATGTACTCCACCGTCGATTTGAAGATCGTGAGCGATTTCGTGGGCGAAAACGCGATGGGCGCGGTGGGCGTCACCCAACCGATCATCAACCTGCTGATCGTGGTGCTGATGGCGATCGGCACCGGCGCGGGCATCATGGTCTCGCAATACTTTGGTGCCAAGGATCGCAAGAAACTATCTGACACCATCGGCACATCCATCACGCTGATCGTGGTCACGTCCCTGGTGATGTCCGTGATCGCCATTCCGCTGGTGCCCACGCTGCTCCGGCTGATCAACACCACCCCTGAGCAGTTTGATATGGCGCGCGACTATCTGATCATCATTTTGATCGGACTGATGTCGAGCGGCCTGTTCAACATCCTGTCGGGCATCCTGCGCGGACTGGGCGATTCGGTCTGGCCGCTGGTATATCTGCTGCTGGCTGTGGTGCTAAATCTTGTGCTGGATGTGTGGTTCGTGATGGGGCTCGGCATGGGCGTCGCGGGTGCTGCCTGGGCGACGATCATCTCGCAAACCGTATCGGCCGTGCTGTGTTTGATCCGGCTGTTTCAGATGAAGAGCCATGTGGATCTGGGTCGGCACAATTTGAGGATCAATAAGAGTCTCACCTTGCAGCTGACGCGGCTTGGGTTGCCCGCTGGTGCGACGCAGGCGATCATGTCGATGTCCATGCTGCTGGTGCAGAGCCTGACGAACAGCATGGGTGCCGCCGCCGTGAATACCGGCATCGCGGTCATGCGCGTGGACGGATTCGCGATGATGCCCAACTTCACATTCGGCATGGCGCTGGCCACCTTTGTGGGGCAGAATGTGGGCGCGAACCGCATGGATCGGGTGAAGCAGGGCTCGCGCGACGGGCTGATCATGACGCTGTCGGTATCCGTGGTGCTGTCGCTGCTGCTGATCCTGTTTGGGCATTATCTGGTGGGTTGGTTTGTGGAAACCCAGCTGATCATCGATCTGGGTACGCGTGCGTTCCGCATCCTTGCGGCTGGCTATATCGCGGTCGGCATCTCGCAGGTGTTCCAGGGCATTATGCGCGGCGCGGGCGACACCATGCCCTCGCTGTGGATCAGCCTGGCCTCCAACATCATTCGCATCCCGCTGGCCTATCTGCTGGCCTACCTGTGGCGCACGCCCGAATGGCCGAACGGCACGCCGGACGCGCTGTATGTCTCGCTGCTGATCTGCTGGATGATGGGCGCGGTGTTCACGTATCTGTGGTATCGCCGCGGCACCTGGAAGGAGAAATCCCTCATCCGCAGGCCGGGCGATCCAACCATTGAGATGCCTGAGATCGAGCAGGCAATCGAACTGGAATGATTCACTGAAAAATGGAGCTATTGCATCGTGCAGTAGCTCCATTTTTGATAGGATGATACTATAGCTTTTCGAACTTCAGCAGCGTGCGCTCGGTGCGGATCTCGCCGGGGCGCAGCGCGCGCTCCAGCGTCTCGCATTCACCGCTCTGGTTGTCATAGGGGTCATTGCGCAGATAGGTCTTCGGCGGATCAAACGGCGCCATATACTGGCTGTTCGCCACCATGCGGTAGGGGTCCATGTTGCCGAAATAGAACGCGCCATCCTGCGCATCCCCCGCCTGATACAGCCCGCCGCCGCGCGATGGATCGCACAGCACCCAGCCATAGGGCGCGAGATAGATCAGCATCCAATCATGGCTGCCCGTCGAATCGGGACGTGCATTCGTGCCCGATTGCCAGCGGGATGGGATGCCATTGATCCGAAGCAACGCCATCAGCAGCAGCACCTGTGCACCGCAGTCGCCCTTGAGGCAGGTGGCCGTGTATTCAGCCACATTGTCATGCAGCAGATAATCGCGCAGATAGGAATAGCAAACCTGCTGCGTCACGAAATCATAGCAGGCGCGGGCGATCTGCACATCGTCGGTCAAATCACCCCGCAGCTCCTGCGCCAGATCCCTCAGGTAGGGCGTGAACACCAGATGCGGCGCGATCTCGGCCAGGTCATCCGGCGTGGGTGCGGGCTCATTGGGATAGATCGGGCGATTCGATCCCTGCATGTGCTTCGCGATATGATCGTACTCATATTCCACGACGAACGGCGCATTCTGCTGCAGCGTACGCTCGAAAAACGCAGTGCGCTGCGGTGCATCCTCGGGCGCAATATAGGCATCCGAATCGGCGACAATCTCGATATTCCCTTGCTGCGCGCAGGGTTTTGGGATGGGCAGATGCACGCGATAGGTCTGCCCCGCGCAAAATGCGGTATCATCGATGTGCATCTCCACCCGCATGCGAATGCGATACCCCAGCTCGCCCTGCCCTTCGATCGCATGAATTGCGTCCGCGATGATCGGACGCGGCACCGGCTGCACATTGCCAGCGCGCAGGACATACGCCCTATCCCATTCGAGCAGCATCGGATATGCGCTCTCAAAATAGCGCTTCTGCCCATCCACAAACAGAAAATCGATCGCGCCCTGATCCTCCAGCGCATCAAACTCCTGCTGGGTGAAGTCCGGGATGTGCTCCGTGATCTGCGCAAGCGCCTGCTGCCGATCAAACGGGAACTGACGCGCCAGCCGTGAGAGCAATTCGCGCTCCATCGTGAGCCGCTCGCGCAGCATACGGGGCAAGCTCGCCCTCTTCAAACGTGCATCGATCGCACGCATCGCGCCGTCATAATCGCCCGCCCATTTCAACTTCAATATCTGCTCAGGCAGCGGGCACACCTGCGATTGAATCAGCCTCTCCATGCTCATTCCCCCTTTTCATCCCATTGTAGCCGTTTTACGCATTTGTTACAAGCACAAATGTGTCAGCTGTGTTATAATGGATGGCATTGGGGGGATGATGATGAACGAGTCCGGCACACTGGATATGACCCAAGGCGAGCCACGCCGCCTGCTGGTGCGCTTTGCTGTGCCGCTGATGATCGGCAACGCCTGTCAGCTGCTCTACACGCTGGCGGATAGCGCGGTGGTCGGCCAATTGATCGGACTGAGTGCGTTCTCCTCCGTGGCATCGGCGGGCAACTATTATTGGATGCTGGTTTCGATCGTGCTGGGTCTGACGCAAGGGTTCGGCACATGGATCTCGCAACGCTTCGGCGCGAAGGATGAACCGGGTTTTCGTCGCTCGGTGGCGATGGCGGCACTGCTTTCGCTCACGATTGGTTTGATATTCAGCCTGTTTGGCGTGATCTTCACGCGCCAAATGCTGCAACTTCTGGATACCCCCGCCAGCACCATCGATGGTGCGGCCACCTATCTGCATTATCTGATCGGCGGCATGCTGATCACATTTTCGTATAACATGATGGGCTCCGTGCTGCGCGCGATGGGCAACAGCACCGCACCGCTGATGGCGATGATATTGGCCTCGGCGCTGAATATCCTGCTGGACATCGCGCTGGTGATGCTGACGCCGCTGGGCATTGCGGGCGTGGCGATTGCCACACTGATCGCGCAGCTGGCCGCGTGCGCCTATTGCCTGCTGGCGCTGATCAATACGGGCAACCTGCACCTGAAAAAATCGGACTTCAAGCCGCACAAGCCCTCCATCAAGGGTCTGCTATTGCTGGGCGGCCCGGCGGGATTCCGCAACGGCGTGATCGCCGCGGGCGGGCTGTATATCCAGTATCATATCAACGCGCTGGACTGGCTGTTCGTGGCGGGCGTGGCAGCGCCGATGAAAATCTTCGGGATGCTGGAGATCGTCGCGGCGGCGCTGGATGGTGCAGTGGCCACGTTCGTGGCACAGAACTTCGGCGCAAAGAACATGCTGCGCGTCAAGCAGGGCGTGAATTCCGCACGCTGGATGATGCTGGTCTCGTCCATCGCGATTGCAATCATCACGGCCCTATTCGGTCGCCAGATCATGGGGCTACTCATTACGGGCGAACCGGAGCAGGTGGCGCAGGTCATGCAGGTGGCACAGAACCAGCTATGGTGCATCCTGATCGGGCTGCCCGTGCTGAACATGCTGTATCTGTATCGCTCGGCGCTGAACGGCATGGGCAATGCGGTGATCCCGATGCTGTCCGGCTTTATGGAGCTGGGCGCGCGGCTACTTTCAGTGATGGTGTTGCCCGTGTTCATCGGCGAATGGGGCATCTATATGGCGCAGGTGCTGGGCTGGCCGGCGGCGGCGCTGCTGCTGGTACCTGCCTATTATGTGGTCTATAAAAAGAACGTGCGTGCCTTCGCGAAGGGAGCATAAACATGATACGAATGATCGTGACCGATCTGGACGATACGCTGCTGCGCACCGATAAGACGGTGAGCAAGGCCACGTTTGATACCTTCGAGGCCTGCCGCCAAAAAGGGATCAAGCTGGTGTTCGCCACGGCGCGCGGTGTATCCGCGTCCAAGCTGGTGCCGCTATCCATGTTTGACGGCTGGTCGATCATGAACGGCGCGGCTGCATTCGCGGATGGGCAGCAGGTGTACGCGTGCCCCATCCCACCCGATGCCGCCCGCCCCATGCTGCTGGCGCTGACCGAGCGGGGCGTCAAGGTAACAGCCGAGGTGGGCGATTGGCACTGGCCGAACTTCGATATGCTCCATTACTGGGGTGACGGGATGCGCTTCACCCAGACCGATTATGTGGGTTTCGACAAGCACGCGGACAAGCTGTGCATCTGGCTGGAGAACCCGGAGCAGCAACTCCCGATCGCGCAGGCCCTGTTGCCCGAAGGACTGCACATGCATGTGACCAAGGATGATCTGGGCATGGTGATGCATGAGGAAGCCACCAAATCCCGCGCTGTGCTGGCCATCGCCGCGCACTGGGGCATCCCGCCCGAGCAGATCGTGGCATTCGGCGATGACAGCAATGATGTTGACCTGCTGCAGGTGTGTGGCACGGGTGTGGCCATGGCAAATGCGCTGGATGATGTCAAGCAGGCTGCCGATGAAACCACCCTGAGCTGCGATCAGGATGGCGTGGCGCACTGGCTCCAAACCCACATATTGCACTGACACGGCATGAAAAAGGGCATTGAACATACAACGTTCAATGCCCTTTCTCTATGCCGCATGGATCTTGGCCACCATGGCGGTCATGTCGTCGTCTCTATTGTTCTGCCGACCGGCGGCAAGGTTCACCAGCCGCTCGCAAAGCTTCTGCGGATGCTCGTTTTGATAGCGGCGCAGCATGGCCTCCAGCCATTCCACCTCCTGATCCCGCGAGCCATCCACGATGCCGTCGGTGACCATCACGATCAGGTCGCCCACCTCCAGCCGCATCATGGATTCGACTGGCTCCACCTTGTTCAGCACGCCCATCGGCAGCCGCCCGCCCTTGATATGGATGATGCGGTTGCCCCGCAGGATCAGCGAGGCGCAGCCGCCCAGCTTGCTAAACTGCGCATAGCCCTGATGCAGATCCAGGATGCACAGATCGGCCGTGGTGAACATCTCATCCCCACTGCGAAGCAGAAGCAGCTCATTGATCGCATCGAGTGCCATCGTGCAGGGCACACCTGCGCCCAGAAACCGTTTGAGTAGCCGCAGCGCAGCGGTGCTCTCCGAGGCGGCACGGCTGCCGCTGCCCATGCCGTCCGACAGCGCCATCAGCACCCGACCGTCCAGCAGCGAACCGCTCATATGGCTGTCCCCGCTCAGTCCGCCCGGCTGCCCGGCACGTCCGGCGAAGCCGATATCCACCCCCATCAATGGTGCCGGCACAAAGCATAATTCGTCGTCCCGCATGGCATCGCCCACGCTGGTCGGACGCATCTGCGTGCCCAACGCATCCGATAACCCACGCGCTGCGCGACTGGCGGCGGTGCGGCTCCAATATCTGCCCTTCAGCCCGATGAACAGCTGCGGCAGATCATCCTCCACTGCCCACACCCCCTCGGCCTGAAGCCCCTCCCGGTCGAGCGCCGCAAACGCGCGTTCGGCGGTCTGCGCATCGATCCGCATGGGGCGCGCCAGCCTGTCCCCCTCCGAAAGCAGCATCTCAGACGCATGCCTGAACTGGCTGGATAGCAGTGCCTTGCACTCCCCGCGTTCCTTGGACGCACGCCGTTGCATATCATATTCACTCAACATGGGCTTCAATCGGCGCGGGATCTGCTGCGCGCGACGGCAGCGTCTGCACAGATCGGGCGGCAGCTCAGATACCTCGCCCGCGATCACCCGCCCGCACATCGCATCCCCCAGCAGCTCCACCAGGAGCCGCCCGGCGCGCGCGCTGGATCCACCCCAGCAATGCTTATAATTGCTGCATCCCTCGCACAGCCGCTCCCGCATCCGCACCACCATCGCCTGCTCATCGGGCAATGGCGACATGGTCTCATAGCCCTGCGACATCTCCTCAAACAGCAGCCCCAGCGCGCGGACCTTGCGCTCGGCATCGGTGCGCAGATGCGCGATCACTCGATCCGAATCCTGATTGATGGGCGCACGCGTGAACCAACCCACCAGCCGCTTTTCAAGCGCAGGTGGCAAAAAACAGACAGCCACCCCCGCCAGCAGCACCACATAGATGTTCATCGCGAACAGCTGCTCCCCCGCACTGTAGATCACGGAGATCGCATTGCCCAGCAGAAACGAGAGTGCCATCGCGGGTCGTCCAAGTGGCCTGACCGCGCCCGCCATCAGTCCGCACAGCGCCAGCGTGATCCCGATATATTGCGCATCTCCCAGCAGCATCAATGCGCTGCCACACAAGACGCCCGCCACCGCGCCCGCACCGACCGAGCACATCGCCGCCAGCAGCGTGAACAGCGTGGCGAACAGATGCGCCAACGGCGTACCAACAAATGGCATCATCCGAAGCCCGATCAACAGCGCCAGCCCCAGCAGCGCCAATGAGATCTTCTCTTCAGTCAGCAACCTGTCCCGCTTGGGATTGATGGTGATCGCGGAGATCAGCGTGGGTGCGGACGCCGCCGCCAACAGCGCATTCAGCGGCGCCATGATCAGGTCATAGGGCAACTCCCGCACGAATGGCAGCGCCGAAATCAGCATCGCACCGCCCGCCAGCACCGCGCACCACATGTCGTCCCCATGCAGCCGTCCGCTCTCCTCCTTGCGCCAAAACGGCATCTTTTTCAGCGCCCAATATCCAAACAGTGCGGCCAAGCATCCCAAGATCGGGCCGAGTGAACTGAGCCCCATCCGCTCCCACGGACTGCCCAGCAAGCATCCGATCAGCATGGGCAGCGGCTTGTGCCCGTTGAACAGCATCGCCACCATCAGCGCAATCGCGAACGGTGCGCCGCCCGCGATTGGCATCGCCCGCGTGAGCACCAGCAGCAGCGCCGCCTCCCCCACATAGCGCAGGCTGATCGCCAGCGATTTGGGCAGGATGTTCGCGCGCGCGCGCGTAGGTTTCGACTGGGCGTATGCCGCCTCATTGCTCGCCGTTGTATTCATGCGCGTATGCCGCGTGATCTCCGTTTTCATCAAATCGCGCGCCCCCCTAATGCTCGCGGCATGCGCCACGAGGTACAAGCTTTGTCAAAATGTATGCGCATATCGCGCATTTTAGAACGGTTCACGCGAAAAATGTTGAACCGGACACGATTTGATCCACGCACTGTTAAGCCGCGCACTGCATATGTTTGGATGAGAGAGCGCTATTTTTGCAGGAGGGTTCATCATGGAGCAATTTCGCAGCTGCCCGCAAGGGGCACAAGCATACACATGGTCGGCCGCAGACAGCCTGAGCAGCCTAGCAAGCGGCCGCGGCGTGTCCGAACAGGCCATCAGGCAGGCGAATCCGGGGATTGACTTTGATCAGATCGAGGCGGGAACCAGCATCTGCGTGCCCGCCAGGCCGCTGTCCTGTCCGAATGGACTGCTGCACACAGTGCGTGCGGGCGAGAGCA
>JAJDGF010000061.1 GCA_030265545.1 Eubacteriales bacterium OttesenSCG-928-N13 | reverse complement strand
CGGGGCATTTTCTATCTTATTCAACTAGCTCCTCTTGAGCGTGAAGCTAAATATGGATCCTTCCCCCGGCACGCTGGTCAGCTTGATCTCCTCGCCCATCATCCGCAGCAGCTCGCTGGCGATCGACAGCCCAAGCCCGCTGCCAAGCCCGCTGTGCGCCTTATCCACCTTATAGAATCGGTCGAACACATAGGGCTGGTCGGCCGGGTCGATGCCGATGCCGGTATCGGCCACGGAGATGATCACCTTGTCCTGATCCCATGTCGCCGACAGATGCACGCTGCCGCCCTCGGGCGTATATTTCATGGCGTTGTCCAGCAGGATCACCAACACCTGCTCCACGCGATCGGGATTGCTGAGCACCTCGGGCACCTCGCCGAGCGAGGCATCCTGATGGAATGTCACGCCGCGATCCTCGGCCACCGGCTCGTATTTCACTTCAATTTCGTCGAACACCTCTTGCAGGTTGACCAGCTGCGCGCTCAGCAGCAGCGAACCGCTCTGCAGCCGCGACAGCTCCATCAAATCATCGATCAGCCGCGACAGCCGCATGGTCTCGCGCATCATGATCGCATAATAGCGCTTGCGCGTCTCCTCGTCGGATACCATGCCTTCACTGAGCGGCTCCACCAGCGCGCGCATGGCGGTGAGCGGCGTTCTCATCTCGTGAGATACATTGGCCACATAGTCGCGCCGCGTGCGTTCCAGGCGCTCGCTCTCGGTGATGTCGGTGAACTGACCCACCGCGCCCGCGATCTCGCCGATCTCGTCATGCAACGGGGAAATGTTGATCATCAAAATACGGTCGGGCAGCTCCAGCGGACGCTGGATCGGCTCCCCGGTGGTCACCACCTGATGGAAGTCGTTCCAGATGTTCTCGTCCGATATCACGCGCAGGCGCTCGTCCTGCTCATCGCTGGGCGCCGTTTGAAACAGCTTCTCGATCGCCGGGTTGATGTGGGTGATGCGGCTCAATCGATCCACCGCCACGATGCCTTCACTCAGTCCGTTGATGGTCTGTTTCAGGCGATTGCGTTCGAGCGTTAACGTGGAAATCGTGAGCGACAGCTCCTGCGATAGATAGTTCAATGCGCTGCCCAGCTCGCCCACCTCGCCGCGCTGGCTGGTATCGGCGCGCTGGCTGAAATCGCCCGAGGCCATCTTGCTGGCCACACCGGTCATCTGCCTGAGCGGGTTGACCACGCGCCCCACCACATAATACTCAATAATCGCCATGACCGGCAGACTGAGCATCAGCGACAGCACCAGCGCCCAGTTCAGGCTGAGCATGCTCACCAACGCCTCCTGCAGCGGCAGCGCCATCAGCACCGCGCCCGCCACCTGGTCATTCATCATGACCGGCACGCCCACGCCCACCATGGACGTGTGCTTGAACGCAGGGAACTGGGATGTGAACATCTCGCCCTGCTCCAGCACCATGCGCGCACTTTCCACCATGCTGTCCTTATAGCCAAGATGATCCAACTGACCGCTGGTGAAGAACGTCCCGCCGTTGGCATCCACGATCACCAAATAGGCGCCCAGCAGATTCTCGGATGCCTGCTCCACAGTGAACGATTTCAACATGCCGCTCAGATCCAGCTCATCGTTTTGATAGCCCTCGATCACGCGGCTGAGCGCATAGGCCTTGGGACGCAGCTCGTTTTCCTTGATGTTGGTGAACGCCGTGCGTGCAAAAAAATTATAAATGCCGGTCGTCAATAGCGCGGTCATGATGATCATCAGCACAACCACGCTAAACAACCGGACAAATAGCACGCTATGGCGCATTATTCCTCGACCTCAAACTTATAGCCCACGCCGTAGATGGTCTTCAGTTTCCAGGGCACGCCCTCCTGCGGCAGTTTCTGGCGGATGCGCTTGATGTGGGTGTCCACGGTGCGCGTATCGCCGAAATAGTCGTAGCCCCAGACGCGGCTCAGGATCTGCTCGCGCGAGAAGACCTGCCCGGCGCTGGAGGTCAGCATGTGCAGGATCTCTACCTCTTTGGGCGTACAGGGAACCACCTGCCCCATGGCCTTGACCTGGTAGTTGGACAGATTGATCTCGAGCTGCGGGAAGCGGATGATGGCCTCGTCGTCCTGCTCCTGCGGCTCCGCAAAGCGGCGCAGCACGGCACGGATGCGCGCCAGCACCTCGCGCGGGCTGAACGGCTTGACGATATAATCGTCTGCGCCCAGCTCCAGCCCCAAAATGCGGTCGATCTCCTCCGATTTGGCCGTCAACATGATGATGGGCAGCTTGGAGGATTTGCGGATCTCGCGGCAGACATCGGTGCCCGTCAGCTTGGGCATCATCAGATCCAGGATCATCAGATCCGGGTGCTCCGCGTTCGCCATCTCAATGGCCTGCTCGCCATCATATGCCGAAACGTGCGAATAGCCCTCCGAATCCAGATACAGACCCATGGACTCATGCACCACCGGATCATCATCGCAGATCAGGATCATTGGACAATTGGAAACGCTCATGTTTTCACCTCGTTTATACTCATTGACTGTATTATACGCGCAATCGGGGGTGGATGTAAACAGCCCCGCGCAACTTGTCATAACAAAGTCATGATTGCTTCAAAACAAAGGGTTTTGCGCACGTTTATCTGAGCCCGCCAACCACCATGCACACGCCATTCACCAGGATCGCCGTGAGCACCGCGGGCAGCATGCTGCTGATCGTGAAGCCGGGCATCACATTGGACAACAGAAAGATCAATCCCACATCGATCGCGAAATTGGACAGCCCGAGTGTCAAGCACCCGATCGGCAGCGAAAATAGCCGAAGCAGCGGCCTCAGCAGCAGATAGCACACGCCCAGCAGTGCGCCCGCCAGGAGCGCCGTCTGCATCGTGTCCACCTTCAGGCCATCGATCAACCGGGCGGCCGTCGGGATCGCCAGCACGCAGCACAGAAACGTGAGCGTGCGTCTACCCATGATGGGTCTCTTGTCCATCAATTTCCTCCTGAAAATGCCCCCACACCCCATCGCGCGGCGGCCTGCTTAAAAACGTCATTTGCTCATGGCGTGTGGGATGCTCAATGGTGAGCTTCCATGCCCACAGCGCCAGCTGCTCGCCCGCCCGCCCTGTGCCATAGCGCTGATCGCCCCACAGCGGCAGAGCGATATGCGCGTGCTGCACCCGAATCTGGTGCGAGCGCCCGGTGTGCAGCTGCACCTCGGACAACGTCAAATCGTGCTTCACCGCGATTGGGCAGCTATCCAGCAGCGCCAGCTTCGCCCCCGATGTATTCTCAGATACCACCGAGGAGCTGCCCGTCTTTTCGTCCTTGAGCAGCCAATCCCGAAGCGTACGCTGCCCATCCAACACGCCATTGAGCACGCACAGATAGCGCTTGTCCATATCATGCCCGGCGAACTGCGCACTCAACCGCGCGGCCGCCTTGCTGGTTCGAGCCAGCACCATCACGCCGCCCACCGGTCGATCCAGCCGATGCACTAGCCCCAGATAGACCGCGCCCGGCTTCGAAAACCGCTCGCCAATATAGCCCTTGCACGCCGTCAGCAGATCCAAATCTCCCGATCGATCGGCCTGCACGGGCATGTTGGGCGGCTTTCGCACCACCAGCAGATGGTTGTCCAGATATAGCACGCCGATCCGATACGAACCCGCGCTGAAAACATCCACGCACTGCTCCATAATCCCTTTCCATTCGCCATCACAGAATGATCCAAGATGCCGAAATCAGCTCTCTATGCTCGACCATCTGCCAGACGCACCACAGGGCAGCACGCCCCCCGCCGTCACGGGCAGCACGATCTCGTCCGCGGCCACCTGCCCGCCATGCGCGCGCGCCACGGTCATGGTCAGCATGTTGCTGAGCACCGCGGGCTGAAGTCCGGTGGTGTAGCTATTGATCAGCATGAACAACGGTCGATCACTCAGCACCTGCGCGCATGCATCCACCAGCCCAAACAGCTCGTTTTCCAGCTTCCAAACCTCGCCCCCCGGGCCGCGCCCATAGGAGGGAGGATCCATCAAAATCCCATCATAGCTGTTGCCGCGCCGATGCTCGCGCTGCACAAATTTCAGCGCGTCATCCACGATCCAGCGCGTATTCGTGCGATCGATTTCGCTCAACTGGGCGTTCTCTCCCGCCCATTGCACCATGCCCTTGGCCGCATCCACATGCGTGACAATGGCGCCCGCATGCGCGCATGCCAATGTGGCGCCGCCCGTATAACCAAACAGGTTCAGCACCTTGATCGGTCGCCCCGCAGATCGAATCAGCCCGGCCATCCAGTCCCAATTGACCGCCTGCTCCGGGAACAGCCCGGTGTGCTTGAACCCGGTCGGGCGCACATAAAACGACAGCGCGCCATAGCGCACCTGCCATCTCTCGGGCAGCTTGCGGAAGAACTGCCATTCCCCGCCGCCGCCCGACGAACGGTGATAGTGCGCGTCCGCGTCGTTCCACAATTTCGGTTGCTGCTTGGGCCAAATGGCCTGCGGATCGGGTCTTCTGAGCACGATGTCATTCCAGCGCTCCAGCTTTTCGCCGTCGCCGGTATCCAGCACCTGATAGTCCTGCCAGCCATCTGCAATGTACATAGCTTCTCCCCGGTTCGCCGCCCACACGGATTGTCATCGCGCAGGGCGGCGATTTCTATCTGTCCTATATCATCGCTCGATCGCGATGGTCATCTGCTGTCCGTTGATGTCCCAGGCCTTGCCGCCCTCGCCCTCGATGAGCTCCGTTGCGAGCACCTTGGCGGAGATCTCGGCATGATACGCACCGATCGCCTGCTTGAGCGCATCTGAATCGGTGTGGTAGCGCACCTGGATGCGATCGGTGACCTCAAAATCCGCGTCCTTGCGCATGGTCTGGATCTTGCTGACCACCTCGCGCATATAGCCCTCTTCGATCAGCTCGGGCGTGAGATTGGTATCAAGCACCACGGTCATATCCCGCTCGGTCTGCGCCACGAAGCCCGCCTTCTGCATGGGCTCGGTCAGCACATCGTCCTTGTTCAGCGTTACTTCCGTGTCCTGCACGGTGAAGACCAGCTGCTCGCCACGCTCGAAGGTGTCCACCACGTCGTTTCCATCCATCTCGCGCAGCGCTTGCCCGATTGCGCCCAGCAGTTTGCCATAGCGCGGGCCCAGCGTGCGCATCTGCGGCTTGCACAGATAGGTGGTGAATGCGCGGGCATCGTCCACGAACTGCACCTGCTTCACGTTCAATTCCTCGGCCACCAGCATCGCCATGCGATCCTCCAGCTGCGCGCCCTTGATGTAGAGCACCTCGGCAGGCTGGCGCACCTTCATATTGGCCGCTGCGCGCGCGGCGCGTCCCAGCTGCACCGCCGAAATGACCGCGTCCATCTGCTGCTCGAGCGCCTGATCGATCATGGCTTCGTCCGCCACCGGGAAATCGGTCAGATGCACGCTGATGGGCGCACTCGGATCCTGCTCGGCGACCAGGTTTTGATACATGGTCTCCGTCATGAACGGGATGAACGGCGCACACACGCCGGACAGCGTCTTGAGCACGGTATGCAATGTCTCAAACGCGGCCAGCTTGTCGCCCTCCATGCCCTTGCCCCAGAAGCGCTCACGGCAGCGACGCACATACCAGTTGGACAGGTCGTCCACGAACGCCGCAATGGCGCGCGCGGGCTCGGTGATCTTGTACTCATTCAGCCCGTCATCCACCAGCTTCACCAGCGAATGCAGCTTGCTGAGCACCCATTTGTCCATCAGCGACAGATCCTCTGCCCTGGCCTTCTGCGTGGACGGATCGTACTGATCGATCGAGGCATACAACGTGAAGAACGCATAGGTGTTCCACAGCGTGCCCATGAATTTGCGCTGCATCTCGCTCACCAACTCATCGCTGAAGCGGCTGGGCAGCCAGGGTGCCCCTGCGGCATAGAAATACCAGCGCACGGCATCCGCGCCCTGCTTGTCCAGCACATCCCACGGATCCACCACGTTCCCCTTGTGCTTGGACATCTTGACGCCATCCTTATCGCCCACATGACCCAGCACCAGGCAGTTTTCATAGGATGATTTGCCAAACACCAATGTGGAGATGGCCAGCAGCGTATAGAACCATCCGCGCGTCTGGTCGATCGCCTCGGAGATGAAATTGGCGGGGAAGTTCTGCTCAAAGATCTCTTTGTTTTCAAATGGATAGTGCCATTGCGCGAACGGCATGGCGCCCGAATCATACCAGCAGTCGATCACCTCGCTGGTGCGCTTCATCTCGCCGCCGCACTTCTCGCACGTCAAGGTCACCCGATCGATATACGGGCGATGCAGCTCGGGCAGGTTGTCCGTGTTATGACCCAGCTCCATCAGCTCCTCTTTGGAACCGATCACGTGGATATGGCCGCAGCTGCACACCCATACTGGCAGCGGCGTGCCCCAATAGCGCTCGCGCGAAAGGCCCCAATCCAGCACATTCTCCACGAAATTGCCCATGCGACCCTCTTTGATGTTGTCGGGCATCCAGTGGATGGACCTATTGTTTGCGACCAACTCGTCGCGCACCTCGGTCATGCGGATGAACCAGGTGGAGCGCGCGTAATAGATCAGCGGCGTATCGCAGCGCCAGCAGAATGGATAGTTGTGTTCATACAGCTCCGTTCTGATCAGCAGGCCGCTCTGCTTGAGCTCCTCCAGGATCTCCGGATCGGCCTTCTTCACAAACAGCCCGCCCCAGGGCGTGCGCTTGTCCATCTCGCCCTTGGTATCCACCAATTGCAGGAAGGGCAACCCGTTTTCACGACCCACGCGCGCATCGTCCTCGCCAAATGCGGGCGCGATGTGCACGATGCCCGTGCCGTCATCCACGCTGACATAGTCATCTGCGACCACGCGCCAGGCGGGTGCATCCACCAGCTGCTTCACGAACGGGAACAGCGGCTCATATTCGATTCCAACCAAATCCGCGCCCTTCATGGACTGCAGATTTTCGACCTGCGCATCCTCGCCAAACACCTGCGCGATCAGCGCGCGCGCCATGATATACTGGTCGCCATTTCGCGTAAAGCGAGCGTATTCGATCCCCGCATTCAAGCACAGACCCACATTGCTGGGCAGCGTCCAGGGCGTGGTCGTCCAGGCGCACAGGTAGGTGTTCTGCTCACCCTTCACGGGGAACCGAACATACGCCGACAGCTCGCTGACCTCCTTATAGCCCTGCGCCACCTCGTGGCTCGAAAGCGCGGTGCCGCAGCGCGGGCAATAGGGTACCACCTTGTGCCCCTTGTATAGCAGCCCCTTGTCCGCGATCTGCTTGAGCGACCACCAAACCGACTCAATATAATTGTCCTCATAGGTGATGTAGGGATGCTCCATATCCGCCCAGAAACCCACGCGCTCGGACATGCGCTCCCAATCGCCCTTGTATTTCCAGACGGATTTCTTGCACTCCTGGATGAACGGCTCGATGCCGTATTCCTCGATCTGCTCCTTGCCGTCCAGCCCGAGCATCTTTTCCACTTCCAGCTCCACCGGCAGGCCATGCGTATCCCAGCCGGCCTTGCGCACCACATATTGACCCTTCATGACATGATAGCGCGGGATCAGATCCTTGAACGCGCGGGTCTCGATATGGCCGATGTGCGGCTTGCCATTGGCGGTCGGCGGCCCATCATAAAAGGTGAATACCTCCGCGCCCTCGCGCTGCTCGGATGACTTTTGGAACACGTTTTGCTCATTCCAAAACCGGATGACCTCCGCCTCGCGCGCCAGAAAATTTAGATCGGTTGATGCCTTTTGAAACATGCTGTATGACCCTCCTACTTCGAATAAAAAACAAGCATCCATCCCACAATGGGACGAAGCTTGTTCGCGGTACCACCCAAATTGGCGCATGGCTGCGCCCACTCAAACCTGCTGTAACGGGCAGACCCGGCAATGGCCTACAGATGCGAAACCTTCGCATGTTCGACCTGCGGCTCCGGGGTGATTCCCTGACACATCTGCCGTCCGGGCTCTCAGCAATTGCCCGGCTCTCTTTGCGGCCAGCGCGCGTCAGGCGCTCCCCATCCAAGCCAACATATGTGTACCATTATAACTGATTTGCGCCGAAAGTAAAGGGATCGGGCAAATCTTTACAGGACAACGTCATTTTTAGCGCACAGATCAGGTTTCGCTCAGTGCATCCAGCATCTCTGTCGGGATGCTCTGTTGCCCCTCGATGATCTCGTCCGATTGCAGCAGCGGCAGCGCGTAGCGGTCGAGCGCATCGTGGTATAGCTCGAGGAACTCCTCGCGGCGACCCACCTTGCGCACATAGGCATGCGCGTTGTAGGCGTTCTTGCTCAGCTCGATGACGCACACGGCCAGGTTGGAACAGTGATCCGCGATGCGCTCGCAGTTGGTCAGCAGGTCGGCGAACACGAACCCGGTCTCCACCGTGCAGCGTCCCCTGCGCAGTCGTTCGATATGGCGCAGCTTGAGCTCCTTGGTCAGCCCATCAATCACCTGCTCAAGCGGCTCGACCAGAACCGCCTTTTCAATGTCGATGTCATCATAGGCGGTGGTGGCGGTGTCTAGGATGTCCATCACCGCAGCGACCAGCACATCCAGTTCCGCGTCCGCCTCTTGGCTGAACGAAATCTTCTTATCATATATCTCCTTCGCGGTCTCCTGCAGATTCAGCGCGTGGTCGCTGATGCGCTCATATTCGCCGATGCCGTGCAGGATGCGCGAAACCTCGCGCCCCTCGGTCGCCGACAGGCTCATATCGCTCATTTTCACCAGGAAGCTGCCCAGCGCGTCCTCGTAACGGTCCACTTCTTGTTCGGCGCTCTCGATCTTCTTGGCCATGTCATCATCGTATTGCCGGAACAGATCAAACGCACTGATCACCGCGGCGCGCGACAGCTTGGCCATGTCCCGCGTGAGCTCGCTGCAGCGGCTCAGCGCGATGGAGGGCGCAGCCAGCAGACGATCGTCGATCAGCACGCGCTTTTGATCCTCGTCGCGATCGGGGATGGTCTTGACGGCCAGCCATTCCAGCACATTCAGGAACGGGGACATCACAACCACCGCCGAGACATTGAACACGCTGTGCACGATGGCGATCTGGAGAATGTCAATCGGCTGATCAAAGAACGTGCCAAACAGCGGCTTCACCAGCAGGAATATCGTCAAAAACACCAGCGTGCCGATGATATTGAAATACAGATGCACCATGGACACGCGACGCGCGTTCTTGTTCGCGCCAATGCCGGACAAAAGCGCCGTCACGCAGGTGCCGATGTTCTGGCCCATGATGATCGGGATGGCCGCCGCCCAGGAGACCGCGCCCGTCATCGATAGCGCCTGCAAAATACCGATCGATGCGGAGGACGATTGAATGATGCCGGTCAGCAGCGCACCCACCAGCACACCCATCACCGGGTTCTTGAACATGATGAACAGGTTTCTGAATTCGGGCAGATTCGCCAGTGGCTTCACCGCATCCGACATGATCTCAAGCCCGGTCATCAGAATCGCAAAACCGATCAAAATGGAGCCAACGTCCTTCTTGCGGCTGGATTTGGTGAACGTGATCAAGATCACGCCAATCACCGCCAGAACCGGCGAGAAGGAGCTGGGTTTAAGCATCTGCACAAAGAAATTGCTGCCATCAATGCCGGCCAAGGAAAGCATCCAGGCCGTGATCGTGGTACCCACGTTCGCGCCCAGAATCACGGGCGTAGCCTGCGACAGCTTCATGATGCCGGAATTCACAAAACCCACCATCGTGACGGTGGTGGCGGATGAGGACTGTATGATCGCGGTGATCCCCGCGCCCAGCAGTATGCCCTTCCATTTGCTGGATGTCAATTTCTCAAGCATCTTCTCCAGACGGCCATCGGCAGCCTTCTCCAGGCCGTCGCCCATCTGCTTCATGCCAAACATGAACAACGCCAATCCACCCAACATGGTAAGCACGCTGAATATGTCCATGTGCATCCCCCTGTATCATGTGATGTGTCCTATGTCAGTATAGCGCAGCTATGTACGAGACATAATATCTCTACGTAATGAATAGGTTACTTCACGAACAAATTTATTTGAATGAAAACCTATCAAATGGAGGCGTTTTGGGTGGTGGTATATCTGGTGGCGCTGATGGCGGCGCTGTTTTATGCGGCCAATGTGCCCGTGCGCATTGCATTCACGCTGCGTCTGGGCGAGCAGAGCCATCTGCGCATCGGCGTCGGGCTGTTCAACGCGCGCTGGATCACGCACAAACAGATTGGCCTATTTGAGAAAAAACCATCCAAATCACAGAGCCGCATGCCCATGATCCGCGCGGGGCTCCGGCTGATTCGACGTGCGAATTTGAAGGACGCGCGCATCTCATTGCAGCTGGGCACCGGGGACGCAGCGCGCACCGCAATGCTGTGCGGGGCGGCGGGCACGATCCTGTCCTCCCTTCGGTTGCCCGGACGCGTCACGCCCGATTTCAACCAATCGCAGCTTGCGCTGTCGGCGGGTGGAATGGTCTATCTGCGTGCGGGGCATATTATGCTTGCCGCGATGCATCTGGCGCGCGAGCAGGCAAAGGAGAGGATCATCCATGGACAAGCATCCCATTGAAAGTTTGATGACCACCACGATGGAAAGCATCCGGGACATGGTGGATGTGAACACGGTGATTGGCGAGCCGGTCGTTTCGTCCGATGGCTCCACCGTGATCCCCGTATCCCGCGTAAGCTTTGGGTTTGTGGCCGGCGGCGGCGAGTACAATACCGCCCATACCAAGACGGAAACCGCACGCAGCTCCGATCTGCCGTTTGGCGGAGGCACCGGCGCGGGCGTGACCGTGCAGCCCATGGGCTTTTTGGTGGTGGGCAAGGACTCGGTGCGCATGCTGCCCGCGCAGTATGCAGATACCACCGATCGGCTGGTGGAACTGGTGCCGCAACTGCTTTCAGAAATCAAATCCTATATGAAGGACAACAAGACCAAGAAGCCAAAGCAGGATCTGGCCCCGACCAATCCGTCCTGATCCAAAGTTAGAATTCAATGCCGCGACGCGCGTCGATCCCCTGCTCATATGGGTGGCGGACGGCGCGCATTTCTGTGACATAGTCAGCCGCCTGGATCAGCTGCTCGGGTGCGTCCCGCCCGGTGATCACAAGTTCCGTCCCCTTGTATTTGTGGCTCATCAGATACAATAGCTGGGACAATTGCAGCGCGCCCGCGTGCACCGCGCCCAGCGCCTCATCCAGGATCACCAGATCGCAATCGGGATCACAGGCTGCCTCGCACGCATCGTCAAACAGCATCTGCTGCGCGTCGATCCATTCGGCCTTCTCCTCAGCATTCATATCCCAACTGAACTTGGTGCTGCCGCATTCATCTCGATGCAGCTCAATGCGATCCAGCTTCTGCAACATGTTCAATTCGCCCGACGGTCTGCCCTTGCAGAACTGAAATATCTTCACCTGATACCCACACCCAGCGGCGCGCAGCGCCAGCCCCATGGCGGCGGTTGTCTTACCCTTGCCCGCGCCGGTATAGACGTGAATCAATCCTTTTTTCATGGGAACGCCTCCCTTCCCGCATCATTGTACCCGATCCAAATTGCACTTGCAAGCACAAATAGCACATGCTGTGACATTGTCAGCATCGACAGACTCCTTCGGGAGGTCTGGAGAGTGTGAACCCTCCAGCTTCAGACCGCGGCCCGCGACATAGGCGCGGGCAAGGAGCACACCAAGCGTGCGCCTCCTTGCGGATGATGCACGCGGCTGGATAATACTACGATTGCGTTCTATGC
>JAJDGF010000060.1 GCA_030265545.1 Eubacteriales bacterium OttesenSCG-928-N13 | reverse complement strand
CCTCCCAGTGGGTTTGTCTACAGGCTGAAGTCGGAATGCATTTGCATTCCGGCTCACTTATTCATTGCGCTTCGGTCAACTCGATCAAGGCTTGCTCGAATGCAGCGTCCTCTGCGGGTGTGCGCTTCTTTGAACCATGCATCCGCCCGCCTGCGCGGCGAATCTTGCGCGCGGTATGGCGTTGCAGCAACAGCGCATCGATGTTGTCTGCGGTATAGCGCATCCCATTTTGATGCAGCGGCAGCGCCCTTCTGGCCAGGCACATCGCGGCCAAACCATAATCCTGTGTGATCACGATATCGCCCGGTTGCACCAGATTGACCAGCGCGAAATCCACACTGTCCGCGCCCTTGCTGACGGTGATGGTCGTAGCACCCTCCCGCTCAAAGATGTGCGCGCTATCGCACAGCAGAATGCAGGGGAGGTGGTGATCCACAGCGATTCGGATCGTCTCATTCACCACGGGGCAGCCGTCCGCATCGATATAAATGGTCATAACACATGCTCCTGATGTTTTTCTCACGCATCCATTATACCACATATTGCGGGTTCATCGCAGGATGGGCTCAATTCCGTCGTGCAGAGAACATACTTTTGTGCATGCTCGGCGTTACAATATGGTAGGCGCTCTATGTCATGGTTTCATCAACGGACCTTGTGTCATCATGGGCGCGGGCGAAAGAACGAGCGTTGTCGAAAGTGATGTGGTGAACAGAGCAGGCAATGTGCGCAGGAATTGCGCGGAAAGGAATGCCTTATGTGGATGGATGTGGCGATGGTGCTGTTGTTTAGTTTTGGGAGCCTTGTGATGCTGAAAGCGGCAATACAATGCCTGCGGTTGTTCCGCGAGCCATTGGATCCGGATCAAAAGGTCACTTGGAAAACGCGACTCATACTGGATTTTGAGCGCTTCTCGCCACTGGTCCTTTTGTGCTGCCTGTTTGCGATCGGCATCAATCTGATACTTCGGGACAGCGAGCCGGTGTTTCGGATGCTGCTGCTGGTGTATGTGACGGTCTCGTTGTTTGTGCTGGCGCTGGTGCAGAATCAGACCAGGATGACCGCGCGGCTGCAGCAAAAGAATTGGCAGCTGAACGAAGCAATGCGCCAAATTCAGCAACACAATCAGTTGCTGGAGATGAACATCAATCGGGCACTAAAGGCATCGAATAACAACAACGAGAAGCTGCAAATGGTCAACGAGATGGCCGTCATGCTGCTTGAATACAACATGCAGGATTTCCATCAGACCATTTGGGTCAGTATGGGCAAGCTGGCGCAGATTGCCAACCTTGATCGGGTGATGGTTTGGAAGAACGAATGGGAGGACGGCAGGATGTTTGCCGATCGGATATGCGGCTGGTCAACCGATAAGCCCTATTCGAGTGATCTAATTGAGGGGAAGCGCGTGGCCTATGATGAGCTGAATGGTGAATGGAGAGACATGTTATCCGACGGAGAAAGCATCAATGTTCTGGCAAAGAACATCCAAGGCATTGAGCAAGATTTATTGGCGCAGCATGGGATCATGTCGGTTCTGGTTCTGCCGATCATCCTGCGCGGGGAGTTCTGGGGTGTCATTTCGTTTAGCGATATCCGCAATGAACGGCAATTCGACGAGGATGAGCAGGCCATTCTGCATTCGGGTGGGCTGCTGATCGCCAATGCCATATTGCGCAACGACATCGCGCGCTCGCTGATGCAGGCGCGAGAGGATGCGCTGCAGGGGACGCAGGCAAAGAGCGATTTCCTGGCGGATATGAGCCATGAGATTCGAACCCCAATCAACGCCATCACCGGCATGGTGATGATCGCGCGTGAATCGAAAGATTGTCATAAGGTACAAAGCTGCCTCGATAAGATCGATACAGCATCCCATCAATTGCTGCTGCTGGTGAATGACATATTGGACATGAGCAAGATCGAGGCCAAGCGCTTTGAGCTGAACAGTGAGCCCTTCCTGCTGCATTCAACGATCAACAATGTTCACAGCATCGTGGATGTGAAGGCGCAGCAGAAGCAGCAAATCATACAGCTGGAAATCGCACAGGATGTGCCCGAGGTGGTAATCGGGGATGATATGAGACTGGCGCAGGTGATGATCAATCTGCTCACAAATGCAATCAAATTCACGCCAGATTATGGGAGCATCTTTATCAAGGTAATGTATAATGGGCTTGTATACGGCAAGCATTCGCTGAAAATTAGCGTTCGCGATACCGGCATTGGCATGAGCGAGGAGCAGCTCGGGCGGCTGTTCAGCAAATTTGAACAGGCAGAGAAGGGCACATCCAGAAAATTCGGCGGTACGGGGCTGGGGCTGCCGATCACCAAGAGCATCGTGGAGATGATGGATGGCAACATTTCTGTCGAGAGCGCGCTCAATGAGGGCAGCACATTCACCATAACGGTCATGCTTGAACCGGGCACGCGCGATATGGTTTCACAGCTTCAGTCCGAGGAACGCAGGCAATACGACTTCACTGGGCATACGGTGCTATTGGTCGAAGACATCGAAATCAACCGTGAGATCATCATGGAGCTGATGGCAGATTCTGGGCTGGAGATCGATTGGGCAGAGAATGGACAGCAAGCATTGGATATGTTCTGCGCTGCGCCCGATCGCTATGATTTGATCTATATGGATGTGCACATGCCCGTAATGGATGGCTATACGGCTACGAGAGAGCTGCGCAAATCGGGCATCCCAGGCGCGAAGACCATTCCGATCATCGCCATGACGGCCAATGCGTTTGCCGAGGACATCAAGCGCTGCAAGGATGCGGGCATGAACGACCATATCGCCAAGCCGATTGAACTGCATGTGCTGATGCAAACGACCGCAAGCTATTTAACCGAAAAGAACGATATTCTCCGTACGAATGCATAAAATACCATATTTTTCTACTATGATAAGACTTTCCTTATTGTAACATTTATGGTATAATATGGGGAACTATGCAATAAGTATTTGCGTCGAACAAGAAATGGATAATAAGGAGATCACACATGAAGAAAAGTATTGCGTTGATTCTTACCTGTGCGCTGCTGCTTTCAATGGCAGTGCCCGCGATGGCCGCCTCACTGAACCCGTGGGCCACGATGGCCCTGAAGGATGGCGGTGAAACCGTGTACATCGGCGAGGAAAACTCAATCTTCAATTCCGGTTCCCCGATGGAGCTGCTAGAGGCGCAGGCCAAGGACTTGGTCTATGCGGATGCGACCCAGCTGATCTACACCGCAGTAGACGAGCAGAACCAGCATGAATACCCGGCAGCCTGCATGCTATACTCCTTGCCGCTGAACGTGGGGGAGGCGGACCCGATCTTCATCGATTCCTCCGTGACGGATAGTGTGTTCATCGCGCGCGATTCGCTGGCCTATTATGTGCCCGAGGAGGATCAGACCACGCTGCGCGGCTACAACCCGCTGCAGGGTGCCTATAGCGACCTGATCAAGGCGGATGGCGCGATCACTGCGCTGACGGCCTCGATTGAGGGCGTGCTGGTCTCGACCGAAGCGGGCACCAAGCTGTATGTGCCGCAGGTGGGGCAGCTGATGGATGCGCCGTTTGATCCGATCGGCATGACCACCCAGGTGTATGACTCGTTTGAGACGCTGCTGGATGCGCAGGGCAACCTGTCGCTTCGCGCGGTTGGCGCGGATATGCAGCAGATCGATACCAACGTCATCGCCGCCATCGCGCAGCGCGGCATGGTGTACTATCTAAAGCATGTGGACAGCGATGTGCTGATGAGCTATGACTATTCAGCCAAGAGCACCGTCACGATCGGTAGCTTCAAATCTCAGATGTTGCCCGAGCTGGCCGCCACCAACGACTCGGTTTTCCTTATCTCGGCCGATCAGCGCATCTTCCAGATGGGTCTTGACAGCCACAGCGTGAGCCAGTTCAACCGCCTGAACGAGGGCTGCTCCTCGCCGGTACTGGTTGGCGCGGGCGATATGCTGCTTGTTTATGATGCGGCATCCACCAGCGGCGCGCTGACGTATTTCGCAGAGTATTCCTTTGCCGTGGAGGCAGAGGTGCAGAACATCGAGCCGGAAGAGCAGGAGCCCGAGGCCACCCCGGCACCGACCGCCGAGCCGGAACCGACTGAGGAGCCTGTGACCATTTTGGTGAAGGGTTCACGTGGGGACGAAGTGCTGACGCTGCAGAACCTGCTACACAAGCATGGCTATCCGGTGGGCAAGTCGGACGGCATCTATGGCTCCGGCACCGTGAATGCAGTGAAATATCTGCAGTATGACATGGGCGTGAAGGAGACGGGCACCGTCACCATCAAGTTCCTGGAGGAGCTGCAGCACAAGGGGCTGCCCACCTACCACCAATATGTGCAGATGAGCAAGGGAGACAAGGGCATCCGCGTGCATGTGTTGCAGCAGCGCCTGCATTCGCTGGGGTATCTCACCGGCAGCGTGGATGGCGATTATGGCTCCGCGACCGTCGCGGCCGTGAAGCTGTTTGAGAAGGCCATGAGCGACAAGGAGAACGGCGTTGCGACCACCAAGGTGCAGGAGCAGCTGTTCAAAAAGAACGCCGTGAAGGCGTGGGATGCGTTCTCGGACGTCGAAAAGCCCGCCGCGCAAAAGAAACCCACCACCACGGAGCATAAGAAGCACAAGCAGTATAGCGAGGTGGACGAGGATTCTTTGATCAACATGGTGCGCTGGATGAACAATCATTTCTCCGGCGGATCCTATTATAAGAAGCACGCCATCTATAAGCTGCAGAGCCGCTTGTATGAGCTGGGCTATCTGAAGAAGTCGCAGCGCACCAAGGTGTATGATGCGAATACATTCAAGGCCATGAAGGGTGTGCAGATGAACAATGATATCCTGCCGCATCCGTCCGGATTGCCGGACAAAAAGACCCTGGAATGGCTGTTTGGATAATCCATAGCAAAAAATGTTGCGCGATTCATGAAGCATGAATCGCGCCTTTTGATTGTCGTTTAGGAGTTGCAAAGCCGCTCGCGTGCCACCCGTGCGATGGATTCGGCGGTGTCCTGTATGGTGGTTTCATCCAGGCCTTCGACCATGATGCGAATCAGCGGCTCGGTGCCCGATACGCGCACCACGACGCGCCCATCCTTGCCCAGCGCGCGCTTGGCATTGTCGATCGCCTGCTTGACATCCGGGTCTGTATAGAATGCCAGTTTGCCCTTTGGCATCACCTTCACATTGATCATGCACTGCGGATAGCGCGTCATGATTTGCTTCATTTCGGACAGCTGCTTGCCCTCGCGACGGAGCAGGCTCAAAAGTTGGATTGCGGTCAGCTGTCCGTCGCCCGTGGTCGCAAAATCGCGGAAGATCACGTGCCCGGATTGCTCGCCGCCAAAGTCGTATTCCTCCAGCAGCATCTCCTCCAACACGAACCGATCGCCCACCTTGGTTGCGATAAAGGACATGTCATTCTGCTCGCAGAATTTGATGAACCCGAGGTTCGTCATAATGGTGCCAACCACGGTGTTGCGGTTCAGTTTGCCACGTCGTTTCATGTCCAGCGCACAAATCGCCATGATGAAATCGCCGTCCAGCAGCTCACCATTGCCGTCCACACATAGGCAACGATCGGCATCGCCGTCAAATGCAATGCCCGCATCCAGCTTGTGCTCGATCACATAGCTTCTGAGCGCCTCCATGTGGGTGGAGCCGCAATCTCGATTGATGTTTAGCCCGTCTGGCTCATTGGATAGGATCGTGCAATCCGCGCCCAGATCGGTGAACAGCTTCTCGGCCGATACGCTCGCAGAGCCATTGGCGCAATCCACCGCGATCCTGAGTCCATCCAGCGAATGAGAGACCGTGCTCTTCAGGTGATCCACGTAGTCCTTCACTGCGCTGGTCTTGTAGGTGACCTTGCCGATGTCGGCAGCGGCGGCTGGCTGCGCAATGTCCACCTTGTCCAGCACGATCGATTCAATGCGCTCCTCCAGCTCATCGGGTAGCTTGTAGCCGTCCCCGCTGAATATCTTGATGCCATTGAACTCGGATGAGTTGTGCGATGCGGAGATCATGATCCCAGCGTCCGCCTTGTATTTGCCCACCAGATAGGCCACGGCAGGCGTGGGCACCACGCCCAGCACCAGCACATCCGCGCCCACCGAGCACAGCCCCGCCGTGATCGAGAACGACAGCATATCAGAGGAAATGCGTGGATCCATGCCAACCGCGAACACGGGTCGCCTGCGGCTGTTGCCGCTGAGCACCTGCGCCGTCGCGCGTCCGATCTGCATCGCCAATTCGCACGTCAGCGTCTCATTCGCCACGCCGCGAACCCCATCCGTACCAAACAATCTGCCCATATATCACTTCTCCTTACTTGCGTTTCACGATCTTATCCTGCTTTTTGTAGATGCATCCCTCCGGCACGCATTCGCGCACGGAGGAGGTGGGGTAGACCGATGCGCCGCGTCCCAGCACCGTGCCTGGATTGAGCACGCTGTTGCAGCCCACCTCCACAAAGTCGCCCAGTATCGCCCCGAACTTCTTTCGGCCGGTGGGTATATGCTCGCCGTTTGCGTGCACCTGCACCAGACTCTTGTCTGATTTCACGTTGGATGTGATCGAGCCTGCGCCCATGTGCGCCTTGTATCCCAGGATGGAGTCGCCCACATAATTGTAATGCGGCACCTGCACATCATCAAAGAGAATCACGTTTTTCAACTCGGTTGAATTGCCCACGACCGCATGCTTGCCCACGATCGCATTGCCGCGAATGAATGCGCAATGCCGCACCTCTGCGCCCTCATCGATGATGCAGGGGCCTGTAATGTGAACGCTTGGGTACACATGCGCCGTCTTGTGGATCCATATGTTGTCGCCCGTCTGTTCGAACTCATCCGCACTAAGCTGCGCGCCCAGCGCCATGATGGCATCCGAGATGCCATCAAGCAGCTCCCAGGGATAGGTAAGACCTTCAAACGCTTGCTTCGCGATGGTTCGATCCAGATCTAACAGCGCATCGATGTCCAGCTTGATCTGCAAACCGATTACCCCCTTTACCGTACTACCACGCTAACCATATTCAAGCAATTATACCACAAATCACGCCCCATGGAAACGTCCAAACACAATTATATGCGACCAGCCATAAAAATAATTGTCAGATAATAAAAAAAGTGGGTTTACAAATCTCGCACGATCTGCTATAATATTATCTGTTCGATGAATCCGGACTGCGGGTTCAAACGGCATGGGGCATTAGCGCAGTTGGTAGCGCGTTTGAATGGCATTCAAAAGGTCAGGGGTTCGACTCCCCTATGCTCCACCAGCGAAAGATCCCGCAACTGCAAGTTTTTCTTGTCAGTTGCGGGGTTTTTCATATTTGGGCTCAAAGTCAAGTGTTGGGGTAAGTCAAGCAGCGTAAAGAATGCTGTTACGAAAAATCTTAAAGGATCTGAAGCCAAAGGCGGCGCGGTTGAGCGCGTTGATGTCGATTTATTTGGCAGCAACATATGCAATTCATCATTCATGTGCTATAATATGAACGAGCGTTAGTTCTTCTGCCGAAAAAAGGCAACATGATGCAAACGATCATGAACAAGGAATGGAGGCTCCGATATGGACTACCCACTGGTGAATATTGATAATGTAGATAGTACACGCGATCGAATCCTGCTGACGGCGGTGCGCATGTTTTCAGAGCGCGGCTATGCGGACGTATCCATTCGCGATATCGCGGAGAGGGTGGAGATCAAGCCGTCCTCCTTCTATAACCATTTCAGCAGCAAGGATGAGCTGTTTGATACGATCATCGATACCATCAGCAAGGTGTACCTGGATTTCTATAACAGGACGGATGAGAAGATTGCGAAAGCCACATGCTTCGCGCAGGTGCTTGACTGCCTATTCTCCGAACTATTTGAGGTGTATCACATGTTCATCTACTATGGGGTGAATCTGCTGATCACCGAGCAATCCAGAAACGAGACCGCGCGCGATGCATTCAACAATGTGTATATGAAAGTAGGGATTGACTATTCCACCAATGCGTTCACGATGTGCATCGAAAAGGGCTGGGTGAAGCCGTTTGATGCGCGCGGCATGTCCACGCTGTTCATGAATTCGGTGTTCGTCGGCTCCATCGCGCGCGCGCAGGAGGATCTGGGCTATGGCGCTATGTACAATACAAATGAGATGTTTAAATCACTCTATTCGTTCCTGCTGAATGCGGTGGAGGTCATCGCCTGATAAAAGAAAAACGCCCCGAAAGCGAAACACTTTCGGGGCGTGGGATAGCTACTTGCATCAGAACGCGCCCAATGTGATATGAAACGCGATGCCGCTCTCCGGGTCGGGCTCATGCAGATACTCAATCGCAGTGGCGTCATCCAATTCGATCCGTCCTGGTGGCTCCAAATCGACGATTGACACATTGGATACCTTCTGCTCGCCCATGAACGCGATGGGGAAGTGGGGCGGCGAGAAATGGCGATTCAGTGTATCGGCCGCGCTTTCGCTGGACGTGCGACGCGCATAGATGCGAACATCACGCCCCGCCTCAAAAAGCGGCGCAAAGAAGGGCAACCCTTCGATGTGTGTGGGATGAAAATGCGACAAGAATAGATGCAGCTGCTGCGCATTGTTCAATATATCTGATGCTCTGCCCAGTTCACGCAGGCTGGCGCCCGCGTCAAATACCAACAGATGTTTCCCGACGAGCAATGATAGGCAGGGTGAGCTTGCGCCGGTCGCAAGATGGCAGCACCATACGACGGGATTTGCTTCATTGCCACCGTGTACAGTGATTCGAGATTGTTTGGAGATACTCATGATCAATGTTCCTTTCGAGTGCCACATTTGTGCTTGCACTGCGGAAAACGCCTTGTTTATGCCCTGATACAAGGCGAGGGTATGGTTACTATGGGGATGAATTCCTTCTCATCCTAGTAATTAAATAGGATATATACATTATACGATAAACGGAACAAAATGGCAAGTGTCAAGTGAGCGCAAATTGTCACAAACCATCCATGCAATTGCTATAGTGTGAGCATCAAAAGAAGCATTGATGCCCAATAAATCTATGCCATATGAAGTGTTCATATGCAATGTGCGACATTTCATAATGTCAATTCCATTTGATTTGTTGAGCGAATGACGTTACATTTAAGATAGACGAATAGAATCTGGCCAAGCGAAAGGAGAAGAACAGAATGAAGAGGATTTTTGCACTATGCATCGCGCTCATCATGCTGCTAGGCGGCATGACGGGTCTGGCGGAGGGAAGGGACTTGGGGGAGATCATGAAGGAATTGGGCGATGAACTGGGCGCGAGGGCCGAGGATTTCGGCAAGAAGGCGGGTGAGTCGCTGGCCGAATTTGGAGATCAGCTCAAGGCATTCAGCGAGGACCCCGAGGCCTACATCGACCAAAACGAGCTGCTCAGCGACATCAAAGCCAAGGCGGAGCAGGCGGGCCAATCCCTGATGGATTATTGGCCAACGTTCAAGGATGCTCTTATCGGCTCGCTGGATACGGCGCTCGATTCGGACATGGAATGGGAGCAGAAGAAGCAGATGCTGACGAAGTATGCTGAGATGGCGATGCCGTTCCTGACGCAGATTGACTTTGGCGGCAATCGGGAGCAGGCCATCCATGTGATGCGCCTGGGTACGGGCTATGCCGATGAGCTGATGCAGTCCGATTTGACATGGGAGCAGAAGCAGGAGATGCTTCGGATTTGGGATGCTCAGTCCAATCAGAAGCTGGGCGAAGCGGTTCAAAATGCGAACCGAGACGACCTAACAGCCGCCTATGAAGCGTTTCAGCAGGTCATTCAATCGACGGATGAGCAGCAGGCCAAGGACGCCCTCGCAGAATGCATGCGGCTGCTGGATCAGATGGAATAATCCTCGAGAAACCATTGACGAGATGCATTCGGTGTGATATACTGTGCTCAACATGAAGAAACGGTAGGTACTTTGATGTCGGTTTGCTAACAATGGATATGTGAATTTCACTGGTCACCAGTGTGCTTCGTATGTCCATTTTTTGCATCTTCGACATCCGAGGCCTACTTTTTTTGTGCGCTCGGACGATTGTCCGGGCGATTTTTTTCGGGGAGGAACAGACCATGATGACACGTTGCATGAATACAATCGAATTCGGGAAGATCCTAGACAAGCTATGCAATCACGCACAGTGTGAGGGTGCCCGCGCCCGCATTCAGGCGCTTGTACCGATATTGAATGAGGACATTTTGGCCGTTGCGCTGCGGGAAACATCGGATGCACGCCAGCTGATTGAACAGCAGGGCATGCCGCCGCTGGCGATCATGGAGGGGCTCCATGACCATGTGCGATTGACCACGCAGGGCGGACTGCTCACGCCCGAGCAGCTGAACGCCGTTGCCACATTCGCCAACACCTGCCGCCGCATGATGCTTTATATGAAAAAGGCGGAGATCACCCGCGTGGAGCTAAGCCTGAATGGGCGCGCGATGATGCCGCTCGAAGATCTGCAGCTGGAGATCGAGGGCGCGATTCAGGGGGATGAGGTATCGGACAGCGCATCTCCGCAGCTTCGGGATGTCAGGCGAAAAATCACCACCGCCGCAGAGCAGGTGAAGATGAAGCTGAATCGACTGCTGCAGGGGCACAAGGAATGGTTCTCGGATGGTTATGTGGCCGTGCGGGGTGGGCGGCATACATTGCCGGTCAAGGCGCAATATCGCGCGATGGTACCCGGCCAGCTGATCGATCGATCGGGCACGGGCGGCACGCTGTTCATCGAACCGCAGGCCGTGCGCGCCGCTGAGGACGAATTGCAGCAATTGAAGCTGGAAGAGGAGAATGAGGTGCGCCGCGTGCTATACGCGCTCAGCTCGCTGGTGGCCGAGTGCGAAGGGGCGATCACGTCCAACATGAAGCTGATGGAGCGATTGGATTTCGCGTTCGCCAAGGGGCGACTCAGCCTGGAGATGGACGCGCGCGCGGTACCGTTTGTCAAGGAGCGGTCATTGCGCATCGTGCAAGGAAGGCATCCTTTGATCGATAGGGAGACGGCTGTACCGCTCGATTATGAAATGGATGAAATGAGAAAAGGTGTGGTCATCACGGGTCCCAACACGGGCGGCAAGACCGTGGCGCTCAAGACCATCGGGCTGCTGTCCGTGATGGCGCAGAGTGGGCTACATATCCCGGCGGCGGAGGGCAGCCATCTGTGCATGTTCAACCAGGTGCTGGTGGATATCGGGGACGGGCAGAGCATCTCGGAGAATCTGTCCACCTTCTCGGCGCATATGACGCAGGTGCTCGCCATCCTGCAGCGCGCCACGAAGGACACGTTGGTGCTGCTGGACGAGCTGGGCTCGGGCACCGACCCGGCCGAGGGAATGGGGCTGGCGGTGGCGGTATTGGAGGAGCTGTGCGCGCGCGGATGCCTGTTTGTGGCCACCACGCACTATCCTGAGGTGAAGGAGTTCGCGCAGATTACCCCCGGCATCGTCAATGCGCGCATGGCGTTTGATCCAGACACGCTCGCACCGCTGTATCGCATGATCATGGGAGAGGCGGGCGAGAGCTGCGCGCTGCATATCGCCAAGCGATTGGGATTCCCCGATGAGCTGCTGGATCGCGCACGCATCGCAGCCTATGAAGGAATCCAAAAGCAGGCCGCAGAAGCGCGGCATATGACAACGATGGCGGCGCCCAAGCTGTCCCATTATCAGAAGATACAGCAGGCGCCTGAGCGTGCGATGAAGTTCGAACGTGGCGATAGCGTGCGCGTGTATCCGGAGGGCGCCGTGGGCATCGTATTCCAAAAGAGCGATGATAAGGGCATGATTCAGGTGCATATGAAAAACGGCAAACAGACCGTGCCCTATAAGCGCTTGAAGCTGATCGCGCCTGCCAGTCAGATGTACCCAGAGGATTATGATTTCTCGATCGTGTTTGACAGTTGGCAGAACAGAAAGGCGCACAATAGCATGAACAAGCGACATGACCCGAACGCTGTGGCGACGTTGGTGAAGGGGAA
>JAJDGF010000059.1 GCA_030265545.1 Eubacteriales bacterium OttesenSCG-928-N13 | reverse complement strand
AATGCTTTACCAAACAGAAATGCGCTTCTCCGGCGCCAGATACATGCCATCAGCTTCCTGCACATCATAGGTATCATAGAATGCATCCAGCAATTGAACCTGAACGTTCGTGCGGAGCTTGCCGGGCGCATGCGTATCGATTAACAATGATAGTTGCTCCAGCTCCGGGGTCATCATCACGCGCCAAATGGTTGCCCACCCCTCAAAGAACTCCGACAGGTCAGCAATCCCGTTTTTTTGAACGATCTCCAGGGCACATGACAAGCCGCCTGCATCCGATATGTTCTCGGTCATTGTCAGATGCCCATTCACATTTCCATAACCGCTCCCTGTGTTCCCACAAGCAAAAAACATCACACAAACCAAACAGGTGATTGCGATAACTGATTTGATCATAATACTCCTTCAGACCTCCGTCTTCATTCTTTCTCCATGCGCATGTTCTAAAAATAGAAAAGTTCCTCGAACTTTTTATCTAGCGCAACACAAAGTATCAACGCCAGTTTCGCTGTGGGGCTAAATTGCCCCGTTTCAATAGAGCTTATGGTATTTCGCGAAACACCAACCAATTTCGCGAGCTCCGCTTGGGACAATCCTTGTTCTGTTCGTACATCCTTCAGATTGTTTTGAAGAATCAGGCTATCTCCCATATGTTTCACCCCGCAATCAATTGATAAAAATGCATGATGGCTAGCACAAGCGTTGCGACGCCGAACAATATGGACAGTATGATATCCTGCTTGCGCTTCAATAAGACAGCCTTGCTTACATACGTCGCAGCCCCAACAGCAAGAATGACGGCATATAGCGCCAAGTTGTACTCGTTCTTGAGCAAGACCTGCGCAACAAACAGGACCGTTGCAAACAGCGTGGCGACAATTGCGCTGATCGTCGCAGCGCGTGTATTCACATCTTCCGCATATAAATCTTTGTCCCTGTTCTCCTGCCTGCTTCGTGCCAGAATATCATCCTTGTTCATAGAACACCTCCAAAATGCAATGTGCTTTCTTTGACTGAGTGCCAAGTTTTCTTGTCAAGACAATTATAGCTCTGCCAAGTTTTCTTGTCAAGCACTTTTGCACAGTTTTCTTGTCACATTCTCACCCGGATGGATTCAAAAACAATGACATAGGGAGATGTCCCTATGTCATAAGAAGCAAATGCAATTGTCACCATGGGATGATCGAAAAAAGGATGACTGCCGCTTTAGCTGCCAGATGGTGCTTGCGTGCTCCTGCGGATGATCAACGTGGGTTCATAGCTGATGTCCTGGTGCATCGAATTGTCACTGTCGATCTCAACCAGCAGCCGCTTCACCGCCTCGCGCCCCAGCGTGAGCGGGTCCTGCCGCACGGTGGTGAGGGGCGGATCCAGCAGATTGGACAAAAACAAATCGTCATATCCCACCACCGAAATGTCCTCTGGGATGGACTTGTTCAGCTCATTCGCGCGCTTATAGAACCCATATGCCATCATGTCATTGCAGGAAAACAGCCCCGTGAAGCCACGCTTGAATATGTCGTCGGCATATTGATAGCCGCTGTCCTCCAGATAGTTTCCGAAATAGATGCCATTCTCGGGCGCAGGCAGTCCCGCCTCCTCGAACGCCAGCAGATAGCCACGCATGCGCCTGGAGGTGCTGTACGACTGCTCCCCATCTCCCGACAGGCACGCGATGCGCCGATGCCCCAAATCCAGCAGATGCTTGACGGCAAAATATGCACCCTTCTGATGGTTATAGGTCATCGAAGAATAAGAAAACGACGGATGCACGCGATCCACCAAAATTACAGGTACGCTGCTGTTTTGAAACAGCTGACGATAGCCGCTGGTGGTCGTGACGGTGGATGTGGTGATGATGATCCCGTCCACGCCCTGCGCATACATGGAGCGCACAACATTCTGCTCTCGCTGCGGGTTGTTGTTGGTAAATCCGATCATCAGATGGTGGCCGCCCTCGGATATCGCGCTGTCCACGCCCGAAATCAGGCTGGAGAAAAAGAAGTTGACCAGATCGGGCACCACGACGGCAATGCGCTTCACCGCCGTCATGCGCTTTTGCTGGTTGCTGACATAGCGCATGCGCTCCGCCGTCTCTCGAATGGCCTGCTGGCTGGCGGCGGATATCTTGTTGGGACGATTGTTGAGCACCAACGAAACTGCGGTGATCGAAAGTCCCGTCGCCTGCGCGATGTCCCGGATCGTGGCGCGTGCCATGTGTTACACCTACTTTGAGTAAAATACCAAATCAATATTACTTGATAACGCGCACATTGTCAATACACTGTTTCTCATTCGCATAAAACTAATTATCATTTATTCATACAACATCATCAAATAATCGCCAGTAAACCGATCACCATTCGCCCACAATGTACTATATCGACAAAAATATTAATTTTACTTTATTTTATCCTTGACATAGTGGTGTTGTGATGGATAAAATAAAGGCGAGGTTAGGTCACACTATTTTACTTACTATTTTACTCATCGTTTGATCAATTCTCAACATATATGCAGGAGGAAACCACGATGCGCAAAACTGGTTTGCTACAAGCAGAGATCGTTGGCGCCCTGGCAGCGCTTGGGCACACGCAGACGATTGTTATTGGGGACGCGGGCCTGCCCATCCCGGATGGCGTGCCGATGGTGGATTTGGCGCTGCGTGCGGGGATCCCCACATTCTGGGACACACTCGAAACCCTGCTGCCCGAATGCGTATTTGAATCCTATGTGATGGCGAGCGAAACCGAGGGCAAGAACCTGCCACTGCTGACCAACGTGCGCGAAGCGCTCTCCCCCATGTCCGAAACGCTGGTGCCCCACGAGGAGTTCAAGCGCATGAGCGAATCTGCGCAGCTGATCATCCGCACCGGCGAAACGTCGTCCTTCGCCAACATCATTTTGGTTGGCGGCGTGAATTTTTAGAAATTGGGCGGCTCTGGAGCGCGCCATTGAGGGCGCTCAGATCGCTTAATTGTGTGCCATAGGCACAAACGAAAAAGAGGAGGTAACCACATGAAACTCCGTAAGACTCTGTCCATTCTCCTAGCCCTTGTGATGATCTTGGGCATCTCCGGTTCCGCGATGGCGGCGACCGAGCTGGTCTTCTGGGACATGGTATGGGGCGGCGCCGACGCGTACATCCCCACCGCCGAGAAGCTGGTTGAGCAGTTCAACGAGGAGCATCCCGACATCCACGTGACCTATCAGTCCACCGCGTGGCAGAACTTCTATCAAACATTCCTGACCGCCGTCACCGCAGGCGTGGCACCGGACGTATCGACCGGCGCGTTCCCGCAGGCCGTGCAGTATGCCCAGATGGGCGAGATCACCGATCTGAGCTCCATCCTGGAAGAGTGGCAGGCCAACAACGACCCGATCCTGGACGACTTCGTGCCCGGCATCCTGGAGATGGAGCGCTACGAAGGCGTGCTCGCAGGCATTCCGTGGAACATGGATCCCCGCCAGATCTGGTACAACAAGGACGCCTTTGATCAGGCCGGCATCACCGAGATGCCCACCACCTGGGACGAGTTCCTGGAGTGCTGCAGACTGATCAAAGAGAACACCGATTTCATCCCCTTCAACTTCGCGGGCGGCGACCACATGGCCACCCAGTTCTCCATCGCGCTGTTCGCGATGAATGACGCAGGCTGGTCCAACTCCGAAGGCACCGGCGCGTTCGAGGACAAGCAGAAGATCGTTGAGTCCTTTGAATTCCTGGGCGAGCTGGTCAAGAACGGCTACGTTTCCGAAGGCATCGCCGGCTACATCGGCGCCGACGCCGACCTGATGTTCTACAGCGAGAAGGTCGCCATGTACTGGAGCTCCCCGCTGAACGGCATCGGCGAATATCCCGAGCTGATCGAAAAAGTGTTCGCGCTGCCGGCGATTGGCAAGACCGCTGAATCCGCGAAGAACTACGTCTGGCCGAACTATGTGATGAGCTTCTCCCAGACCGAGCATCCCGAAGAGTCCAAGATCTTCCTGAAGTGGTGGGTCGAGAACTGCCAGCCGCTGTACTATGTTGGCGAGCTGAACTCCATGCCCGCGCTGAACTCCACCATGCAGAACGAGTTCTATGCCGACAAGAAGATCGCGAAGGAAATCCGTGACGTCGTGCTCGAAAAGACCACCACGCCCGTCTCCCCGGCCCCGACGCTGTATCTGGCCTTCTCCCAGATCGAAGGCGAAACCATCCCCAACGCCCCGATCCAGGCCATCCTGACCGGCGCGACCAACTATGACGAGCTGGCCGAGAAGCTGCTCGCCGACATCCAGGATGCGTTCGACGACAACGCCGAATAATCCAAGCATGATTCGCTTTACGCGCAGTCATCCGGCTGCACAATGAGCATATGCAACGTGGGCAATGCCGGCCAAACCGGCATTGCCCCCGAATGCTACTCCCCCATTGGCACTTCGAGATGAGCGACATGTTGCCGTTCGACGAGAATAAATGTTTTGCCCGAAAGGTGGTCATGAGATGAGCGACCAGAAGCGTAAAAAGAAGAAGTATGAGACTTCGCTTCTCAACAACAAGCCTTTGGGCTATATGATGTTGATCCCCGCCTCGCTAATGATTTTGCTGATCAGCTGCTATCCGCTGATCAATGGCATCCTACTCAGTTTCCAGAATTACAACCTGCTCAAGCCGAAAAAGCAGGGCTTTGCCGGACTTGCCAACTATATCAAGGCATTCTCAGATTCAGAATTCTGGGGTGTGCTTGGTTTCACATTCTTCTATACGATCTGCGTCGTGGTGATGGCGTATATCGTCGGAATGGTGCTGGCGATGCTGCTCAACCGCGACATCAAAGGACGCGGGTTGTTCCGCGCGCTGGCGCTGGTGCCCTGGATCATCCCCCCGGCCGTGGCCGCGGTGAACTGGTCCTGGCTATTCAATGACCAGGTGGGTCTGCTGAACACACTGCTCAAGCAGCTGCCCTGGGTGAACAAGAGCATCCTGTTTGTGGCCGAGCCACAGATGGCGCGCTTCACGGTCATCTGGACGAGCGCCTGGAAATCATTCCCCTTTATGATGATTACACTGCTTGCCGGGCTGCAAGCCATCCCGGGAGAGCTTTATGAGGCGGCCGAAATCGACGGTGCCAGCTTCGTTCATCGGTTCAGGTACATCACGATCCCGCAGCTCAGCTCGGTATCCACCGTGTGCACCACGCTGATGTTCATCTGGACGTTCAATAACCTCGAAAACATCTACCTGCTCACACGTGGCGGGCCGAACCAGTCTACGTTCGTCCTGTCCATTCTGACCTACTATACCGCCTTTATGCGCAGCGACATTGGCTATGCATCCGCCATCTCCACCATCCTACTGGTCGTGCTGGTGATCGTGATGATGTTCTATGTCAGAGTCGTTGACAAACAGGCGCAGGAGGTGTGATGCATGAGCAAAGCAACAGCCTATTATGAGAAGAAATCCAAGCGCGAACGGCGTGCCAACCTGGCCACCTATATCGTGCTGATATTCATGGTGCTGATCATCAACATCCCGTTTTTGCAGATGATCATGACCTCCTTCAAGACCCGCGCGGAGGCGATGAGCTCCACCAACTTCTTCCCCTCTCGGCTCTCGTTTGAGAATTTTGAGATGGTCTTGATGCGCACCAACTTCAGCACCAACATCATCAACAGCTTCATCGTGTCGATCGTGGTCACGGTGGCGTGCATCATGTTCTCGGTGATGGCCGGCTATGCCATCTCCCGCTTCAAGGGCCGCGTGTTCAATGCCTACACCACATTCATGCTGGTGCTGCAGCTGTTCCCCGGCGTGCTGATGCTGATCCCGCTGTTTGTGATCATGCGCAACTTGAACCTGATTGACAAACTGCCCTCGGTGATGCTGGCATACACCGCAACCAATTTGCCGTTTTCCATCTGGCTGCTCAAAGGATTCTTCAATTCCATCCCGTTTGATATTGAGCAGGCAGGCATGATCGACGGATGCAGCCAGTTTGGTACCTTCTGGCGGCTGGTGCTGCCCATCTCGATGCCGGGCGTGAGCACGGTCGCGATCTTCACATTCATCAACGCATGGTGCGAATTCACCGTGGCCAGCATCCTCTTGCGCAGCGATGGCGTTATGACCATCACCGTCGGCCTACAGAAATTCGTGCAGCAGTATACGCAGGATTGGCCCGCACTGATGGCCGCATCCACGCTCAGTTCACTGCCAACGTTGATCTTCCTGATGATCGCGCAGAAATATCTGGTGCAGGGCATGGGCGCCGGCTCCGTGAAGGGTTAGGTGATCGAACATATGAAGAAGCTTTGTGTGATCGGAAGCCTGAATACCGATCTGACCATCTTTGTGCCCCGCTTCCATGCGCCGGGCGAGACCATCTCGGGCAGCGCATTCCACATCTATCCGGGCGGAAAGGGCGGCAACCAGGCCGTCGCACTGGCGCGATTGGGCGCAGACCTCGCCATGGTCGGCGCGCTGGGCAGGGATGCCAACGGGGAGATGTATCAGAAGGTGCTTGAGCAAGAGCACATTGACCATTCGCTGGTCAAACGGGCGAATGAAATCGAGAGCGGCGTGGCGCTGATTGAGGTGTGCACCCAATCGGGCGACAACCGCATCGCGATCGCGGCGGGCGCGAATGCGCTGGTGGACATCGATTATATGGACGAAGTGCTGCCCTCGCTGCTCGGGTTTGATATCTTTTTGTTGCAGCTGGAAACGCCGCTTGATGCGGTCTCATATGTCGCGCAGAAGCTGCGTGCGGCGGGCAAAATCGTGATCCTCGATCCAGCGCCCGCTCAGCCGCTACCGGACGAGTTGATCGCCGCCTCCAGCTACATCACCCCCAACGAGACCGAGCTGCAGCTGCTCACGGGCATGCCAACAGAGACCGACGAGCAGATCAAGGCTGCCGCTCAAACCCTGCTGGCGCGGGGTGCGCAGGCGATAATCGCCAAGGTGGGCAAGCGCGGCGCGATGCTGCTCAACGCAAGCGGCGTGCAGATGGCGCCCGGCTTCAAGGTAGACGCCGTGGATACCACCGCCGCCGGCGATTCATTCAATGCGGGCTTCGCGTTTGCGTTGTCTGAGGGGATGGACGAGCTGGACGCGCTCAGGTTCGCGAATGCGGTCGGCGCGCTGAGCACCACTGCCGCAGGCGCGCAGGCTGCGATGCCCAGTCGGCAGCAGGTAGACGAGTTTATGCATAAATAACACCAACGATAGTATGGAGGAGCAATATCATGAAGTGTGACGCATTGTGGGTTGTCGATTACGAACAGATCGAGATTCGCCCGATCGAGGTGCCCGAACCGCTGTACGACGAAGTACAGATTGAAACCAAGGCCTGCGGCGTGTGCTGCTGGGATTCCTACCAGTACCGTGGCATGAGCGGCCCCGGCCCCTACCCGTATGTGATCGGGCATGAGGCGGTCGGCATCATCCGCAAGGTGGGCGAAGGCGTGACCAATTGGAAGGTCGGCCAGAAGGTCTTCTGCGCCAGCGGCAGCATCATTGAAATGGCGCAGTTCTTCAACATCAAGGGCAACTGCATGGCCGAGATTCCGGCCGATACAGAGGACTATGCCTCCTGGGTCGTGGAGCCCACCTGCACCGTGCAGAACGTGCTGAACTGGGCGAACATCCGCGCGGGCGACAACGTGGTGCTGGTCGGCGCGGGCTATATGGGCCAGCTGACGCTGATGGGGCTGCACGCCTATCCCTGGGGCACGCTGACCGTGTTTGAGAAGCGCGAGGATCGCCTGGCGATGCTGAAGGACTATGATCTGACCGCCGCATTCAATCCCGAATCGCCCGAAGGCCAGGCCGAGATCGATCGCATCATCGCGGCCGGCGGCGCGGATCACGTGATTGAATTCTCCGCATCCGATGATGGCTATGCGCTGGCGCTCAAGCTGGTTCGCAAAACGCAGGGCAGACTGACGGTCGGCTCCTGGCACCGCCATGAGATGAAATTCGATGGCACCGCATGGCACATGGGCGGCCTGATCGTGAACAACGTCGCGCCCGCCACCACGTTCCATTATGAGGACGTGATCCTGCCCACCGCCGCGATGGTTCGGCGCGGCATCTTCAAGCCGGGCAAGCTGGTCACCCACATCGCCGACTATCACGATTGCAAGCATGTGTTTGATCGCTCGGTCGATAAGGAAGATGGCTATATCAAGGGCGTCATCACCTTCTGATCCAGACAACTGCATAACAAAGGCCGCCGCAATTGACGAATCCGTCAGCGCGGCGGCCCATTTATCATGATAACATGATGCAACAGGGCTGGCATCTGTGATATAATGGCGGCAATGGTATTGCCACAAGGGAGGATGAATTCCATGAAGGCATTGGTGCTGGAGGAGTATGGACGCTTTGTATTTCAGGACTTCCACACGCCCACCGCGGGCAAAGGTGAGGTGATCGTCAAGGTGGAGGTCTGTTCGGTCTGCGGCAGCGACGTGCACGGTATGGACGGCAGCACCGGGCGGCGCATCCCGCCGATCGTGATGGGTCACGAAGCCTCGGGCACGATCGCAGCACTGGGCGAGGGTGTGGAAGGCCACAGTGTGGGCGAGCGTGTGACGTTTGATTCCACCGCCTATTGTGGGGAATGTTACTATTGTAAGACGGGTCGGGTGAATCTGTGTACGAATCGGCGCGTGTTCGGCGTGAGCTGCGGCGAATACCGCATGCATGGCGCATTCGCCGAATATGTGGCGGTGCCTGAGCGGCTGCTGTATCCGCTGCCGGACGGGGTGAGCTTCGTGGAGGCCGCGATGGTGGAGCCGCTCTCGGTGGCCTATCACGCCGCCACGCGCGCCCCCGTGCAAGGCAAAAGCTGCGTGGTGATCGGCGCTGGCACGATCGGCACATTGCTCATTCAGGTGCTGCGCGCACTGGGCGCATCGCAAGTAATTGCGGTGGATATCGATCCTGGCAAGCTGGATTTCGCGACCCACTGCGGCGCGGACATGGCCATAAGCAGCCGCGATCCCGATGTGGTGGCGCGGATTCTTTCATATACTGGCGAGGGCGCGGATCTGGCGTTCGACGCGACCGGCATCCAGGCCACATTCAGCATGGCGCTTGATATCACCCGCAAGGGCGGGGATGTGGTGCTGGTGGGCAATCTGGCACCCAAGGTGGAACTCATGCTGCAATCGGTGGTCACGCGGGAACTCACGCTGCATGGCAGCTGTGCCAGCGCGGGCGAATACCCCGAATGCCTGGCGCTGATCGCGCAGCGCAAGGTGGACGTGCTGCCGCTGGTCAGCAAATGCGTGCCGCTCAGCGAGGGCAACGAATGGATTCACAGGGTGCATCGGGGCGAGGACGGGCTGAGCAAGATCGTGTTGATGATGAACGGAGGCAACCTATGAGCATCAAGACGGGCGTGATCGGGTGCGGCAAGGTGGGGCACTTCCATGCCAAGGCGTATGCGCAGCTGCCGGGCAGCGAGTTCGTGGGCGCATGCAATCACAACATCAAGCGTGCCGAGGAGTATGCAAAGACCTACAGTGTGCAACCGTTCGATTCGGTGGGCGAGATGATCGATCGCACAGGAATCGAGTTGGTCAGCATATGCACGCCCCATTTAGCGCACGCGAAGGATGCGGTAGAGGCAATCGAGCACGGCGCGCATGTGATGATCGAAAAGCCGCTCGCGATCACGCTGCGCGATTGCGATCTGATCCTGAACGCCGCCGAAAAGCACAATCGGCAGGTGGCCGTCACCTGCCAACGTCGATTCTATCCGCCCTGCCTGCGCATCAAACAGGCGATCGATGACGGCAAGATCGGAAGGCCGATCATCGCTTCGGTCACGATGCTGGGCTGGCGCGACATGGCCTATTATGCGAGCGACCCCTGGCGCGGCAGCTGGGATCAGGAGGGCGGCGGCGTGCTGGTGAACCAGGCGCCCCATCAGCTGGATCTGTTGCTGTGGTACATGGGCGAAATTGACGAGGTCAGCGCCATCTGGGACACCTTGAACCACCCGAATCTGGAAGTGGAGGACACTGCCGCCGCCGTGATCCGCTTCAAGAACGGTGCGATTGGATCGATTTTGGTCACCAACTCGGTCAATCCTGCGCTGTATGGCAAGGTGCATGTGCATGGCGAAAACGGCGCCACATTGGGCGTGCAGACGGATGGCGGCGCGATGTTCATCGCGGGCATGAGCGGCATCGCGGAGCCGCCCGTGAATGACCTTTGGACGGTGCCGGGCGAGGAAGGGTTACTCGCGCAATGGAAGGACGAAGACAGCAAGATGTTCCATTCGGTGGACAATATGTACTATTTCCATCGCATGCAGATCCAGGATTTCATCGAGGCGATTGGGCAAAACCGCCCGCCGCTGGTGGACGGGCTGGCCGGCCGCCGCACGGTGGAGCTGTTCACGGCCATCTATGTATCGGGACGCACCCATAAATCCATCAAATTCCCCATTCTATAACCACACGGAGGACAAGGCTCATGCACTACTTGCATATCGTGTTTGACATCGACGGCACCATGACTGACACCGAGAAGCCCCTGATGATATCGCTGCAGGACACCGTGCAACGCTTCCTGGGCAAGCATATGACGCTTGAGGAGCTGCGCTTCGCGTTCGGCATCCCGGGCGACGATACCTATAACATGTTGGGCATCACAGACAAGCAGGCGGCCGCCGCGCATTGGCAGGAGAAGTTTCAGGCTTATGCCGACCAGATCCAGCTGTTCCCCGGCATTCGGGAGATGCTCATATCCCTGAAGGACCAGGGCTACACGCTGGGCATCATCACGTCCAAGACCCACGAGGAGTTTGAGGGTGGCTTCACCCAGTTTGGGCTGAATGATCTGTTCACGCTGGTGGTGTGTGCGGACGATACCGCGGGGCACAAGCCGGATCCCGACCCGATGCGCTACTATCTCAAGCAGATGAACGTGCAGCCCCATGACGTTCTGTATGTGGGCGACACCACATATGATATGCAGTGCTGCCACGGCGCGGGTGTGGATGGCGCGCTGGCCTGCTGGGGCAATCCAGATTGGGAACAGGTACCCGCCGAACATCACCCCATCTCGCCCGAAGCATTGCTCGCGCTGCTCAATCGCACCTGATCTCCCGCACGCCATCGCACATAAAATCAATACAATTCTTTGACATGTATTACGTTTTGCTTAAATTGCAATATTTGCGGCGAAATTGGAACCGATTTCCAGCTCGGTCGCGTCTAATGTGCAGATACCAATCAAGTTGGCATAAAAAGGGGGGCGACAATCATGTTGAAACGTTCAATATCTGCAATGCTGGTGATGGTGCTATTGCTATCGGTGTTTGGTGCCATGCCGGCCATGGCTTCCACATCCACGAAGGTCATAACATCTACATCCGGGCTGACCATACGCGTTCGCAAGGAGCCTGATAGCGATTCTTCCACCAAGACCGTGGCCTATGTGAAAAACGGCTATGGCATCAAGCTGCTCGAGGAGATCGACGGCGATGAGCCGGAGGAATGGAGCTATATCAAGGTCAACTACAATGGCGCCAAGGGCTATCTGAAGAACAAATATATCAAGAGTCTGGTCAATGAATATGACTACAATCCGGGCAATGGCAAGGCGGGTGGCTCCGGCCCCTATAACCCAGGCAGCGGCACCACCTCCTCCTCCAGCAAGGTGAAGCTGGGCGTGGTGTCCACCAGCGGCGGCTCGGTGAACGTGCGCAGCACCCCGAACGGCTCGGTCAAGAGCACGGCATCCAATGGCTCGCGCCTGACATTGAGCGGCAAGAGCGGCAATTGGTACAAGGTCAAGACCAGCCGTGGCGTGAGCGGCTACATCCATCAGAACTATGTGGATGAGGGCATCCCCGGCTACACCACCGCAGATCGCGGCGTGAACATGCGCAAGGGCGCGGGCACCAAGTATGGCGTGATCAAGACGCTGAGCTATGGTACCTCGATCCGCGTGCTGGCCAGAAACTCCTCCTGGAGCTATATCAAGGCCGGTTCCAGCAAGGGCTATATTTCAAACAGCTACTATAGCTATGACTAAATACGCATCCACCGCGCATGTCGATGGATTTGATTTCTCGGGCTGGA
>JAJDGF010000005.1 GCA_030265545.1 Eubacteriales bacterium OttesenSCG-928-N13 | reverse complement strand
GCTGACGGGCGAGTTCACGGAGAATGATCCTGTGAACATCGACTACATCATCGTGACCAACAAGGATGTGACGAACAAGCAGGGTGGCGAAATCACGCTTGATAATGAGAGCCTCAAACCGGTGACGGAACAGTCCAAGGGCTCCATCGCGACCCAGAAGCCTGGATATCGCTTCATTGGCTGGTTCAATGATATTGATGGTAGCGAACTCATCACGGATGAGACGGAGCTTGTCGCAATCAAGAACGACGACGATATCTACACCAGAGCGACCTACTATGCACAGTTTGAAGAGCTGAGCCATGTGACGATCAGGTATGTTGCAAACGCGGGCGGCAGCGTGTCGACATCCAGCGAGAGCATCAATCCTGAGATCGGTGTGCCGAGGGGCGCGAAGGCGATCCCGGCAAGCGAATATCACTTCCTCAGATGGACAAACGCAAGTGGTAGCGAGCAGTCGAAGAACAGAACATTTGCGCCGACCAAGCGGACAAACGAAACATGGGTCGATGGCACGACATACTATGCGAACTTTGAACTGACCCCGCTGATCACGATCAGTGGCACGAAGACCTGGGTTGGCGTACCGGAAGACGAAGTGCGTCCTTCCATCACCATTCAGCTGTATCAGAATGGCGGAAGCACGGCATTCCGCGAGACGACCATCTCCGGCACGACAACGAACTTCAGCTTCCCGGATGTGCCGAGAGCGGATGCCGACGGTGTTGATTACCACTATGAGGTGCGCGAGGTGGTGCCCAATGGCTTCACACCCACCTACAACGGATTCAACATCACCAACGCCTACACGCCTGGCATGACCAGCGTGGCGGTCAGCAAGGAATGGACCGGCGTGGCGGCAAACACCAAGCTGCCCAACGTAACGATTCGCTTGCTCCGCGATGGCGTGCCATATCGCAAGAATGGCTCGCTGGTGACCATGACGCTGGGCAACGGCAATTGGAGCGGCCAATTCAACGGACTTCCGCAGACGGCGGCGTCGGATGGCCACACGTATATGTACACTGTGACCGAGGATACACTGAGCAGCTTCACGCTGAGCGGGATCACAGGGAACATGCAGGATGGATTCGTCATCACCAATGCAGCGCGTATGCTGACGGTGACATTCACCGATTGGAACGGATCGATCATTGAGCGCGTGGAAGTGCTGTATGGCGATAGTGCGCAGCCGCCCGTCGAGCCCACCCGTGAGAACTTTGTGTTTGACAGATGGGACGGCAGGTACACCAACGTGACCAAAGATGAGATCGTCGTTGCACATTACACGAGCAATGACTCACTCGTCGGATTTGATACCGATGGTTGGGTAGGCTCTGAGATCCTGGATGGCGCAATCCCGCTGGCAGCAGGCTCTGTTGTGAACTACGGCGATTGCATGGAGTAACCGCAAGATAGACCCGGATACAACATACTTCGAATCATGCCAAGAACACCTGCCCCCGATTTCGGGGGCGGGTATCTGGCTAAAAAGGGACAGGAGATCGGTCATGAAAAAATGGATTTCGTTGATGCTGGTATTTTCGTTGCTGATGGGCTTGGTAAGCGTCGCATCTGCTGAAGAGCAATTGACGGTCGAAACGCAGGAATTGCGCGTTGGCGTGACGACCCGAATCGGAGGCCATTTCTTCACGGAAAGATGGGGCGCGAATACATCGGACATTGACATTCGTGAATTGATTCACGGTCTCAATACGGTGTCGTGGGAGCAGGATGGTCACCATGTATTGAATCAGACTGTCGTTCAAAAGTTGGCAGCGTCGGTCGATGAGAATGGGGATCAGGTCTACACCATTTCCATCAATCCGGGTCTGAGCTATAACGATGGCACGCCGATCAACGCCAATGATTATGCGTTCTCGGTGCTGCTTCAGTCGTCCCCGCAGTTCGATGCGCTGGGCAGCACGCCCATAGGGATGGACTATATCGTGGGCTATGAGGACTATCAGCAGGGCAAGCCGTTTGCCGGCGTGCGCGTGATGGATGATGAGACGTTTCAGCTGACCATCAATCAGGCGTATCTGCCCAACTATTATGAGATCACGATGCTGAATGTGGTGCCGTACCCGATCCATGTGCTTGCCCCCGATTGTGCGGTCAAGGACGATGGGGAAGGCGCGTACATCGACGGGCCGTTCACCGAGGAACTGCTGCAGCAGACCATCATTGGGGATGGCGAGGGCTATCTCTACAAGCCGTATGTCACGGCGGGCGCCTATCAATATGTGTCTTATGATCCGGATACGAGCATTGCGGAGTTCGCGAAAAACGAGCATTTCGCAGGCAATTTTAAGGGCGTGAAACCCACCATTGATAAGATCACCATGCAGTATATCCCGGCCGAGCAGGCGCTGGATGCGGTGCTCAATGGCGAGCTGGATGTGGTGAACAAAATCTCTGATGGCAGCATCATTGAGCGCGGCACGCAGCTTGCGTTGGATGGTAAGATCAGCAAGCTGGACTATATGCGAACCGGACTGAGCTTCATTGCCTTCGCGTGTGAGATGAATCCGACCCAGTCGGTGAATGTGCGCAAGGCGCTGGCGCATTGCGTGGACGTGAACGCGGTGAACTATGAATTCACCGGCGGATACGGCGTTCCGGTGTATGGCTATTATGGCGTGGGACAGTGGATGGTTGCCAGGAGCCAGGACGATCTGGCCCAGTATGCGTATACGCTGGATCCCAATCTCGCCATTGAGCTGCTGGTTGCGGATGGCTGGACGCTGAATGAAGTGGGCGAGCCATACGATGATGAGAATGGCGGAATTCGCCATAAGCTGATGGATGGGCAGCTGGTGAAGCTGTCGCTGAAATGGGCGCAGAGCGAAGGCACCGCGATGTCGGACGTGCTCAGCAAGAACATGATTGACTATGCGCAGTCGGCGGGCATTGAGCTGCTGATTGAGAAGCTGCCGTTCGATGAGCTGCTCAAGCACTATTATCGGCAGGTTGACCGCGAATACAACATGTTCAGCCTCGCGACCAACTTCAACCTGGCATATGATCCCTATCCGACATTCCATACTGGGGATGCATACCAGGGTGAGGCCAACAAAACAGGGCTGCAGGACGAGGAACTGATGAACCTGGCGCTTGATATGATCAGCACCAAGGTCAACGATGACGAGGCCTATGTGCAGAAGTGGCTGGCATTCCAGGCACGCTGGAACGAGATGCAGCCGATGATTCCGCTGTATTCCAACATCTATTTTGACTTCTTCCGAAATGATTTGCAGAACTATCACTCCAATGCCTATGTGAGCTGGGCGACCGCGGTAGTGGACGCCTATATCGGTGAGCCGGCTGTTGTGGAGGATGTTGAGGCAGGCGAAGCGGTCGAAGAAGCGGTCGAAGAATCGCTTGACTACTGAGTCTCAGGCATTAGAAAATCACCTGATCATATTGTCGTATGGTCGGGTGATTTTTTTATTATATAGCTACGCATTGTTGCAAATATGTGCTATAATATGGGGGAGACAATTGGCTGAGGGGAGAAGCAAAAGATGAAGCACTTTCTATATAAAGGGATAGCGCTGCTTGTCGCGTTTATGATCCTGATGCCATTTCAGATGGTTGGCACGCCGAGTGCGCGCGCGTGGTCGATTTGGGACACTGACCAAGGCCAGGAGGAGAGTGTGCCGAATGATAGCGCGCCGGGTAATAGCGCGGATGGGCAGCCATCCCAAGGCGCTGAATTGGCGGAGTGGTCTATCTTTCTCTATCTATGCGGCACGGATTTGGAGAGCGATGGCGGCGCAGCCACAGAGAACCTGCTTGAGCTGGGGCGCGCGCAGTGGCCGAGCGATGTGCAGTTCATCATCCAGACCGGCGGCACACAGAATTGGCAAAATGGCACGATTGATCCCGACAAGGTGCAGCGCTGGCTTTTCCATGAGGGCGATATCATATTGCTGGACGAGCAACCGCTGAGCAGCATGGGGCACACGGACACGCTGGGCGAATTTCTGGCATGGGGCACGCAGGCCTTCCCGGCGCAGAAGAACATGCTCATCATGTGGGATCATGGCGGCGGCTCGCTGACCGGAATCGCGTTTGATGAACTGTATGACGATGACAGCCTGACGCTGATGGAGCTATCCGATGCGCTCAAGTATTCGGGCGCGCAGTTTGAGCTGATCGGCTTTGACGCCTGCCTGATGGCCACGCTTGAGACCATGGCAGCGATTGCGCCCTACGCGAATTACATGGTGGCCTCTGAGGAATACGAGCCGGGCGGCGGCTGGGATTATGAGGCGTTCATGAACTATCTGGGCAACAATCCGGGCGCAAATGGCGCGGACTTCGGCAAGGCGATTTGCGACACCTACTATCAGAAGTGCGAGCGGGACCAAAATCAGTCCATGGCGACGCTCTCGGTGGTTGATCTTCAAAAGGTTGAGCCGCTCATCGCCGCGTTTGATAGCATGGCATTTGAGATGACCGGCACCACGCAAGAGATCAGCAGCTTTCAGACCTTCATTCAGGGCGCGACCCGCGCGGAGAACTATGGCGGCAACAATGACAGCGAGGGCTATACCAACATGGTGGATCTGGGCGACATGGTCATGAACACCCAGAGCGTGTTGCCCGATACGGCGGACGCGGTGCTGACGGCATTGTTTGATTCGGTCATTTATGAGGTGCACGGAAACGAGCGTTCATCGGCAAACGGCATCGCCGTGTTCTTCCCGCTGGGCTATGCGGACGGGATGCTGGACGAGTATGCGCGGATCTCGCCGTCCGGCAAATACGTGCGGTTCCTGGAGGCGGCCACCGACTGGCAGGCGCCTGACGATTATGAGGAGCCCGTATCGGTTGAGGATAGCGTCGTCAGCAGCAAGGACGATTACACCCTGGAATATAACACCTACATTGACCAGGACGACTATTTCACGCTGCAGGTGGATCAGGGGCTGGAGACCATCAATTCCGTGCAGTTCGCGCTGTATTATATGGACGTGGACAATGATGAATTTGTGCTGCTCGGCTTGGATAACGACATTGAGAACGACTGGGAAAACGGCATCTTCCATGACAATTTCCGCGGCATGAACATGGCGATCAATGATAGCCTGTGCGCGCCGGTGCTGGTGGCGGAAAACGACAAGTATAACGTGTATTCCGTGCCGATCACGCTCAATGGCGAGGACACGCATCTGCGCTGCGCCTACATCTGGGACAGCGAGGACGAGGGACATTACGAGGTGCACGGCATATGGAACGGCATCGACAGCGCGACTGGGATGAGCGCGCGCGATCTGCGCAAGCTGGTTGATGGGGATGTGGTCACGACGCTATGCACCGCGATCAACTGGGACACCGGCGAGGAAATCACCTACGAGCTGGATACGTTCACGGTGAATGGACCCGTCACGATGGACGAGGTGGAGCTGATCGATGGCGAATACCTGTATATGTTCTATCTCACGGACGTTTTCGGGGCCGACTATTGGTCGGATTCTGTGCTGATGAATTTCGAAAATGGCGAAATCAGCCTCCAATCGGTGGAGGATGCCTGATGGACGCCGCATAACTTTGTGTATTTCAGCGTGCCCGCGTGCGCTGGGATCGGGCAATATACAGCAATAATGAATTTGGGGGTAATGAGAATGAAGAAATGGATTGCTTTGCTGATTTGTGTGATGATGATGGTTCCCGGCGTGGCCGCGTTCGCGGAGGTAGCTGAGTTGGAACCGATCACCATCGAAGTCAACTTTGATGGAAGCGATGTTGCGTTTGAGGATGGATTTAGCGTCAAAGTGCCCGACGCTTGGATGGAATTTGAAACGGAAGATGGCGTTACGTATGGCACCGAGGATGAGTCGGCCGGAATGGTAATCCTGTTCCGAGAGGGTGAAGTCACCATCGAATCGATGGCGGAAAACATCATCGCCGAGTATGGCGCAGCCAACTATGTTGTGATCAACGGGATCGAGTGGGTCACCTTCACGGATACCGAGTATGACGTGCTGGTGGCGGCCGCTGCCGCAAGCGATGGGTTCTATCAGTTCACGTTCTATCCGGCATCTGATGAAGCGATGACCAATCTGGCGACCCAGATCATGGCGACTGTCAAAAATGGCTAAGCGAGTGTCCTGACACAATTGCCCTTTGGGCTTGAGACGGATCTTTTTCCGTCCCTCTGCGTTGCCCGGGGCTTGAGCAGGTATCGTGCCACAGAATACTGTGGCTTATAAAACAGCATAGAGGCGAGCCGCGCGGGCGGCTCGCCTCTATGCTTATTGTGTGTTGCGTGCAAGCGTTTCCCATTCCGCCTTTGAGATATACATCACATGCTGCACTTTGGATTGGTTGATCAGTGGATAGACCTTCTCATCCAGCGTGCGCAGGTAGTGCATGCCACATTTCTGCTGCACGCGATGGGATTGCTCGTTTCCATCAAAATAGCCACAATAGATCCCGTCCAGACCCAGATCCTCAAAGCCGTGCCGCATCAGTTCGCGCATTGCCTCCGGGATCAAGCCCTGTCCCCAATATGGAACGCCGATCCAATAGCCGATCTCGCCCTCTGTGGGGGTCAGTCCAAGCCCGCTCTTTGCGCCAATGACCAGCCCGATGCTGCCGATTGGATCGCTCTTTCCTTTGAACGTGACGGCATAGGTCTCATCCGCCATCAGCACGTCCCGGATGATCTGGCGGCTGTTGTCCACGCTGGTGTGCGGCATCCAACCGCAGATGGGGCCGATGCGCGGATCCTTCGCGAGGGGATAGAGCGCTTCCGCGTCCTCCGGTTGCCAGGGACGCAGATCGAGTCGCCGCGTAGTTAACATAAATTACATCCTTTCTACATTGTGTATTAATCATCGTCATCTGCGCGGTTACAGGCTGGAATTGGCCTGTTGAAGTGAACCGATTATATCACACATTGCGTGGTTTGAAAAGAAAACGTTTACTTGCATATAGATTATGTCATATAGCGAAAATGAAGAGGTTTTAGTATGTTTAGTAGATGAAACGCTTGACATATTAGGCAAAATGCCGTACTATTATGTAAATGAGAACAATTGTGTGCACTGTTTGGATGCATATGTGTATAGATCCGTTAAATATGGCCATCAGACGGTGAAGATATATATCCAGTTCAAGGCGGTCGATGGCGCGAAGACCACCCCCATATTTTACGCTAAAAGGCTAATTTTTGCCTAAACCCGAAAACGATAGAGTTATAAAGCGGTTAACTTTCACGTGATACGACAAAGGCGCATTGAGCGCGGTGCTCCTGGCGTAACCTCGGTGGATGTCTGCCGAGTTTTAGCACATCTCCTACGCTTGTGAAGGCGAGCTGGGCGATGCATAGAAAGGGCCTTCAGAACAATCAATGAGAGAGAGGTTGGTTATTCATGACGAAACAGAAGTTCCTATCCTTGTTGCTGGCGCTGGTAATGGTGCTGGGCGTCGCAGGCAGCGCAATGGCAGATGAAGTCACGCAGTTGCCGCGCAACGAATCCCTGTACTTTGCCGGACAGCAGTGGGGTCCGGTCAACAGCTGGAATCCCATCGGCGTGAACCAGAACAACGCCATGGCCACCACAACCAGCCCGCAGGGCAGCCGTACCATCATGTTTGAAACCCTCTATATGTACAACTTCATGGACGGCTCCATGACCCCCTTGCTCGCCGAAGGCGACTATGTTTGGAACGACAGCCTGACTGAGATGACCGTGAAGCTGAACCCGGCCGCCAAATGGTCGGACGGCACCGCTGTCACCGCGGAAGACGTTGCAGCCACCTGGAACGTTGCCGCGACGATTCAGAACAACACCGCCACCAACTATTCCATCTATATTGATGGCGTTGAAGCCGTGGATGCGCAGACTGTTCTGATCAAATCCGCGCTGACCGAGGCCGGCACGCCGGTCAACCCGCTGAAGGTCGTGGAATATCTGGGCAATGCGTTCGTCGCGCAGAAGGCCTGGATCGAGACCGTGTGCGCCCGCAACAACGACGATGCGACTGCCATCCTGAACGATGCTGCTGAAGATGTCGTCTGGTCGGGCCCCTACACCAAGTATGTCGCCAATGACCAGCAGGTCGTGTTGGTGCGTGATGACAACTACTGGGGCCAGGATGCTTCCATGTGGGGCAGCCTGCCGGTTCCGAAGTACATCGTGCACACCATCTTCGCGGACAACCCCGCAGGCGAAACCGCGTTCAAAGCCGGCGAAGTTGACGTTTGCCAGCAGTTCCTCCCGAACATCCAGGATCTGTGGCTCAAAGACGGGCTGCCGATTTCCACCTACATCGAAGATGCGCCCTATCAGGTGTGCTTGACCATGCCCACCGCGTGGTACAACATGAAGATCGAAGCGCTGCAGAACCCCGTGCTGCGCAAGGCGATCGCCATTGCCGTTGACTATGATTCCATCATCGCCAACGCAATGACCAACCAGAGCCCGACCTTCGCCGATGTGCCGCGTTCCATGATGAACCCGACCGCCGGTGAGCAGGCGCTCTACAACCATGACCAGGTGAAGGATCTGCAGTGGATCGGCAACGACATCGAAGGCGCGAAGGCCATGCTGGACGAAGCAGGCATCGTGGACACCGATGGCGACGGCTGGCGTGAGCTGAACGGCGAGAAGATCGCCCTGAACGCTTGCTGCCCGAATGGCTGGACCGACTGGCAGGCCGCAATGGAAATCGTTGCCGACGCAGGCAAGAACATCGGCGTTGAGATCACCACCCTGTTCCCGGAATGGTCGATCTATCAGACCGTGTTCACCAACCCCAACCAGACCGAGTATCAGATCTTCATGTATTCGCCCGACAGCGCAGGCCCGGCGCAGCCCTGGGGCCGTGTCCGTCAGTTCATGGGCGGAGACCTGATCGGCATCGAGAACAACTGGACCGGCAACTATGGCCAGTACACCAATGCGCGCGTCGACGAAATCCTGGCTGCCATCCCGCAGACCACCGATGAAGCCGAGCTGAATGCGCTGTACACCGAAGCGGTTGAGATCTATCTGACCGAGGTGCCCAGCTTCTCGCTGATGTATCGTCCCGCCGTGTTCCACGAAGTGAACGAGAGCGTTTGGACCAACTACCCCGATGCGGAAGACGGCAGGAACATCCCGCCGGCGGACTGCACCGACGGTTATGGCATTGCGGCGCTGTATGAGCTGGAGCTCGTCAACCCGTAATCACATCCTGAATTGGATCAGCGGTCATGCGTCGTTTTCTCTCGGCGCATGACCGCAAGTTATTCCTAACGCTCACGGGGAAGGATTTGGTGCATATGAAAGGATACCGGAAGTATTTTACCAAGAAGGTTGTCTGGTTTTTAATCACCTTCGTTGCTGCACTGATTTTGAACTTCATTCTGCCCAGGCTCATGCCCGCCGATCCTGTTGCGGCCATCACGGGCAAGCTGGTCGGCAGCACGACGGACGCCACGGCATCGGCGCGCATCTATGAAAGGTATCAAGAGGAATTTGGCACCAATAAACCCATGTGGGAACAATTCTTCACCTATATCGGGAACCTGTTCAAGGGAGACTTGGGCACATCCTTCAGCCAATATCCGCGCAAGGTGAATGACATCATTGCATCCGCCATTTGGTGGACGATTGGCTTGCAGCTGCCCGCCATCATTGTGGGATGGCTATTGGGCAACATCCTAGGCGCATTGGCTGCCTACATCAGAAAGGGCTTTGATAAAGTCCTCATGCCACTATCGCTATTTTTGAGCAGCATTCCAGCATTTGGAATGGCGGTTATCCTACTGGTATTATTCGCCGTGAATTTCAAGATCGCCCCGGTATCAGGCGCGTATGGATTTGATATGATACCAAACTTCAGTTGGTCATTTGTCTGGTCGGTGATCACGCATTATCAATTGCCGTTCTGGTCGATCGTTTTGGTTTCGATCGGTGGCCAGGCGATTGGTATGCGTTCCATGTCCATCTATGAACTGAACGCCGATTATGTAAAATATGCTCGTTTCCTTGGCATCAAGGACAAAAAAATCGTTGGCTACGTGTTCAGAAACGCCATGCTCCCGCAGGTGACGGGGCTTGCGCTTTCGATCGGCACGATGATCGGCGGCGCGCTGGTGGCTGAGATCATTTTCAGCTATCCGGGGCTCGGCTCGGTCATGTATTCTGCGGTCACGGCCGCGGACTATCCGCTGATTTCCGCCACCACATTGATCATCACGTTGATGGTGCTGATCGTCACCTTTATTTTGGACATTGTGTATGCTTTGATCGATCCGCGCGTCAAGGCTGCACAGTTTGATTGAAGGGGGGCAGGACAGAATGAAAAATACATTGAGGCAAGTATTCCACTCGGGCAAATTCGTGGCGGGCTTCTCGATCTTCGTATTTATCCTGCTCATGATGATCATCTATCCGCTCATCAATCCGGGCAATCCGCTGGAGCGCATCGGGGTGGGCACATTCGCCAAACCGGGCACCTATGTTTCGCTGTATGACAGCGTCTCCTCTGACCGCGAAACCCTGCGCCTGGCCGATGCGGACGAAAACCGCATCAAGAGCATGATGAGCATGGAGGATCGCGTCAGCATGGTGGCATGGTTTACGGCCATGGACATCAGCGTGGAAGGCGTGGACATGAATGACACGGATGCGCTGCTGACGATGTGGCGCGAGAACTATGATGAAAAAGCGCGCCCGGCCGGCATGACCAAGGCGCAGCGCAACTTCTACGTGCGGCTCAACAACTCCATCACATCTGCCAACACCGCTGAGGTGCTCAGTGTGACGGAGACGAATTCCGCCACGGGCGAGGTGGTCGACAAGGGCAAAATCGATAAGACAGATTATGTCAACGTGGGAGATGTCGCAAACGTCAAGACGCTCCCGCTGGGTACGGACAACTTCGGTCGCGACGTGCTCAAAGAGCTGGTTTCCGCCTGCGGCACATCCATCTGGATCGGTTTTATCGCGGGCATCGTTGCTACGCTGATCGGCCTATTGCTGGGTCTGCTGGCCGGCTATCTGGGCGGCATCGTGGACGACATCATCATGTTTGTTACCAACATCTTCACCGTCATCCCGAGTTTCGTGCTGCTGATACTGATCACCTATTCGCTGGGGCAGGATCAACGCGGCGCGACCACGGTCGCGGTTGTCATCGGTCTGACGTCCTGGGTCTGGACGACGCGTTCGGTGCGTTCCCAGGTCATCAGTCTGCGCAACCGAGACCACGTCAATCTGTCCAAGCTATCCGGACATAGCCTGATGCGCATCGTCATGACGGACATCTTGCCCTATATCGCAAGCTATGTTGTGATGGCGTTCATCCTGCAGGTCAGCTCCGGCATCCTGGCCGAGGCGCAGCTGAGCCTGCTCGGCCTGGGTCCGAAGACCACCGAGGTCCCCACGCTGGGCCTGATGATGAACTGGGCGATGCTGTACTCTGCACACCTCAACGGCTCTTGGTGGGCATATTTCCCCGTGATCCTGACCATCGCGGGCATCTCGTTCTCGATGAACCTGATGAATACGGGTCTGGATCAGGTGTTCAATCCCACTTTGAGAGATTAGGAGGCGGACAAGATGAGCAAAATTATGCTGGAAGTCAATGAGTTGACGACGAAATATATCACCCGCTTTCACGAGGATGTGTATGCCGTGGATCATGTCTCCCTCAAGATTGAGGAGGGCAAGAGCCTGGGTATCGCCGGCGAGAGCGGCTGCGGCAAATCCACACTGGCGCTGAGCCTGATGGGTTACTATTTTGCGCCGCTGCACTATCAGAGCGGGGATATCATCATCGATGGAAAGAACATCTCCGGCATGAAGCCGGACGATGTCAGAAAGAACATCCTGGGCAGTGAGATCGCCTACATCCCGCAGGCGGCCATGAACGCACTGAACCCCACGCGCAAGATCTATAAGTTCATTGAGGACGTGGTGCTGGCGCATGATTCGAAGGCGGACAAGAAGGACATCTTCGAGATGGCCAGGGAGCGCTTCTCCAGGCTGGGCTTGCCGGTGGAAACGCTGGATAAGCACGCGGTGGAGCTGTCGGGCGGCATGAAACAGCGCACGGTCATCGCGATTTCCACCATCCTTCAGCCCAAGGTACTGATCGCGGACGAACCCAGCTCCGCGCTGGACGTGACCAGCCAAAAGATGGTCATCAAGATGTTGCGTGACATGATGGATTCGGGCTTTATCAAGTCCATGATCTTCATCACGCATGAGTTGCCGCTGCTGTACAACGTGACCGATGATATCATGGTCATGTACGCCGGGCAGATCGTGGAGACCAATAACTCGCACGACATGGTGTTCAACCCGCTGCATCCCTATTCCAAGGGCTTGATGGGCTCGATCATCGTGCCGGAGGAGGGCGTCAGGGATCAGAAATTGACCGCCATTCCGGGCACGCCGCCAAATCTGAAGAACCCGCCCAAGGGCTGCCGATTCGCGGAAAGGTGCAAATATGTCATGCCGCAATGCCGGTTCAACGAGATGCCCATGATCAATCTGGGCGATGGCCATCAGTATCGTTGCGGGCACTCGCATGAGCATTTGAAGGAGATGTATGCAGATGAGCAGTGAGAACAAAAAACTGGATACTCGTCCGCTGTGCTTGAGCGGCAAGGGCGTGACCAAGGTGTTCGGCACAGGCAACAAGGCGAACGTTGCGGTGGATCATGTGGACTTTGAGTTCCATGAGGGCGAATTCGTCTCCATCGTGGGCGAGAGCGGCAGCGGCAAGACCACGCTGTCCAAAATGCTGCTGGGGCTGCTGAACGTGACGGAGGGGCAAATCGATTTTCAGGGCAAGCCGCGCGACATCAGCTCGCGCAGCAAGAAGAACGAGTATTGGAAGGGGATTCAGGCCATCTTCCAGGATCCATTTTCTTCGTTCAATGTGTTCCATAAGATCGACGCGGTGCTGCTGGACTGCATCGCCATGCGCGGCGGCAGGAACCTCCCGAAGGAGGAGAAGATCCGCCTGATGACCGAGGCATGCAGCTTCGTGAACCTGAAATATGCTGAACTGACCAACAAATACCCATTTGAGCTTTCGGGCGGCCAGATGCAGCGGCTAATGATCGCGCGCATCTTCCTGCTGAAGCCCAAGATCCTGCTGGCAGACGAGCCCACGTCCATGATCGATGCGTGCTCTCGCGCCACGATCCTGGACATGCTATTGCAGCTGCGCGATGAGGTCGGCATGACGGTCATCTTCATCACGCATGACATTGGCCTTGCGTATTACATTTCCGACAGCGTCTATATCATGGAGCACGGCAAGTTCGTGGAACGTGGCACAGCCGACGACGTGATATTGAGGCCGCAGGCGGAATACACCAAGCGTCTCATCAACGACGTTCCGAAGATCTATGAGGCGTGGGACTTGAGCACTGTCGGGTGAGAGGAGAATTATGGACATTCAGAAGTTGGTTTCTCAGCTGACGCTGGAGGAGAAGGCGTCGCTATGTTCAGGGCTTGATTTCTGGCGCACGAAACCGATCGACCGACTGGGCATCCCGTCCGTGATGGTGAGCGATGGCCCGCACGGCCTTCGTAAACAGAACGAACAATCGGATCATCTGGGCATCAATGACAGTCTCAAGGCAGTCTGTTTCCCGACAGCGTCCGCCACGGCGGCCAGCTTCGATGTGGAAACCGTGCATGAGATCGGCCTTGCGATCGGAGATACCTGCCAGCATGAGCAGGTGAGCGTGGCGCTTGGGCCGGCGGTGAACATCAAACGTTCCCCGCTGTGTGGGCGCAACTTTGAATACTTCTCCGAGGATCCGTATCTGACAAAGGAGCTGTCCACGTCCTATATAAAGGCGCTGCAGAGCAAGAACATCGGCGCCAGCATCAAGCATTTCGCGCTGAACAATCAGGAGCATCGCCGCATGACGAGCGATTCGGTGGTTGATGAGCGCACCATGCGTGAGATCTATTTCCCTGCCTTCGAGGACGCCGTCAAGCGCGCCAAGCCCTGGACGGTCATGAGCTCCTATAACCACATCAACGGCACCTACGCCTGCGAGAGCCACGAGCTGCTGACCGAGATCCTTCGGGATGAATGGGGCTTTGATGGCTATGTGATGAGCGATTGGGGCGCGACGAGTGACCGCGTTGTGTGCCTACAGGCCGGGATGGATCTGGAGATGCCCGCCTCGGGCGGCGTGAATGACAAGCGGATCGTGAAGGCCGTGCAAGATGGCAAGCTGGACGAGAAGCTGCTGGATCAGGCGGTAGAGCGCATCCTCAAGATCACCTATCGCTATTTGGACAATGCCAAGCCGGACACCGTGTGGGATCTGGAAGCGCAGCATGCGCTGGCGCGCCGCATCGCGGCCGATTGCATGGTGCTGCTCAAGAATGAGGACGCGATCTTACCGCTCGATGAGAGCGACGAGATCGCCGTCATCGGCAAGTTCGCCATGCAGCCCCGCTATCAAGGCGGCGGCAGCTCCCACATTAACAGCTTCAAGACCACCAGCCTGATGGACGTGCTCGAAGGGCATGCTAACGTCAGCTATGCGCAGGGCTATGACATCGAGTCGGAGCAGCCCGATGAGGCCTTGATTGATGAGGCGGTGAAGCTGGCAGGCAGCAAGAAGACGGTAATCATCGTGGCGGGACTGCCCGATCAGTTCGAATCGGAGGGCTATGACCGCGCGCATCTGGGCATGCCCGCATGCCAGAATGAGCTGATCGCACGCGTGGCAGCCGCCAACCCGAATACCGTGGTGGTGCTCTACAACGGCTCACCCGTTGAGATGCCCTGGCTTGGTTCCGTCAAGGCGGTGCTGGAGGCCTATCTGGGCGGCCAGGCGGTGGGCGGCGCGACCAAGGACGTGCTGTTTGGCGATGTCTGCCCGAGCGGCAGGTTGCCTGAAAGCTTCCCCCAAAAGATCGAGGACACACCCTGCTTCCTGACCTATGGCGGCGAGAAGGATCACGCGGTCTATAATGAGGGTGTGTTCGTGGGCTATCGCTACTATGAAAAGAAGAAGATCGCCCCGCTGTTCCCGTTTGGGCATGGGCTGAGCTATACCAGCTTTGATTATAGCAATCTCAGCCTGAGCGCCAGCAGCATGAATGACACGGACAGCATGACCGTCTCTGTCGATGTGAAGAACATCGGTCAGGTGGCAGGCAAGGAAGTGGTGCAGCTATATGTCTCGGACAAGCAGAGCACGGTGTTCCGTCCCATTCGCGAATTGAAGGGGTTCCAAAAGATCCTGCTCGCGCCGGGCGAGAGCAAGACGGTGACGTTCGTGCTAGATAAGTCTGCGTTCGCCTACTGGAATGTGCAGCTGCATGATTGGCATGTGGAGACGGGCGAGTTTGCCATCCAGATCGGAAAGAACAGCCACGAGATGCTGCTGGAGGACACCGTGCAGGTGCAAAGCACCGTCGAGGTGCCCGAGGTCTATACCGTCAACACGCCCTTCGGCGACCTGATGGCGAACCCCAGGGCAAAGGTGATATTGGCGCAGATGGGCAGCAACATGATGGGTATGCTGGGCACCATCGGGCAAGAGGAGCAGCAGGTGGGCGACGCAGCTGAGAGCGCCGTCTCAAAGGACATGCTGCAGGCGATGCTGCAATATGCGCCGCTGCGCAGTGCGGTCAGCTTCTCGGGCGGCCAGATGAACTTTGAACAGCTGGACGAGCTGCTTAAGGTGCTGAACCAATAGCACTCCGCATAGAAACGCAGATGCAGAGCCATCATAATCAAGAGCGCGCCGCCCATACCCAAATGGCGGCGCGCTCGTTTTTTGCAGCTGAGAAAAGACGCTCAGCTGCTTTGACGTCTGAATCATTCATGCGTCATCTTTCTCCATCAGCACCTTGACGATCAATTTCTTGGAATGCCCATTCGGTCCTTCGGGTCGATCGGGCGCGTGCAGCTCGCCAGGGAAGAGGATCATGAAATCGCCCGGCTTTAGCGCGCAGCGCAAGCCCTGGATGCCTTCATAGAATTCGATGTCATCGCCTTTTACGTAGACAATGGAAGGTGCTGCTTGTGTCGCGGGCGCGTACATAATGGCTTCACTGCCATCCAATAGGATCTGAATGTCCGCATAGCGCCGATGCGCTTCCCATCGCTCTGGCTGATCGGTCAAGTCGGCTTCGCGCACAGAGAGGTAAACGCGCTCCCCATCCACGGCCATCTTTCCCGGAGCAAAGTCCTCCGGCTTCTTGCCTGCCAGGAACCTGGCTGCGGTTTCGAACCCAGAGCCCATCGCGGCGTATCTGCCAAGATTGCTCCATTGATCAAGAATCATTACGTCTCCCTTTCTCTTCAACTGAGCATAGATTGTGATATGTCCGAGATTTTCCGTGCGCCGCGCAAGCCTCACATGGGCGTCATGCTCATATATTTCGCTTTGGAGATCGCACCGCGCGGGCGCATGTCATTGAGCACACACTCAATGTCGCTCAGCACCAATTCGGCCATTGCCTGCCTGAAATAGGCAGACGTGCCAGCGCAGTGAGGCGTGACAATCGCGCCCGGCATGGTTCTCAGCGGGTGTCCATGCGGCAGCGGCTCCTCCTCAAAGACATCCAGCACCGCATGAATTCTGCCGCGCTCCAGTTGATGGATGAGCTCCGCTTCATCGATGAGCGCGCCACGAGAGGTGTTGATGAGAATGCCGCCGTCCGGGATCATGTCGAGCTCCCGTTTGCCGATCATATGGCGCGTTGACTCTGTCAATGTCTTGTGCAGAGACACCACGTCCGAGTGCAGCGCCTCCTCCATCGAGCAGCGCCTCACGCCCATTTGTCGCGCCTGTTCCTCGCTGAGGTGCTCGGAGTGGATCGCGATTCTCACGTCAAACTGGCGCAAGAGCCGGATCAGTTCCTCCGCGATAGCGCCATAGCCGATCAAGCCTATCTTCGCGCCGTTCAGCCCAGGCACGATGTCGTTGTTGGATTGCCAGAGGCCGTCTCGCACGCGCTTGATTGAATCCAAGATCCGCCATCGCGCCATGAGAATGGTCATCAGGCAGTATTCCGCCACGGAGGGCGCAAGCGCCAGGTTGGCGTTGGTCAGCACGATGCCGCGGTCAAAAAAGGATTCCTCCACCAACCACCGAACTGTCCCCGCGCTGTGCGCGATCATTTTGAGGCGCGGCGCAGCGTTCAGCACCGCATCTGTGACACGGGGAGAGCCCCATCCCGTAATGAGGATGTCCTTATCAGTGATTCTCTCCGCCAATTCGGCGCTGGTTAGTTCTCGGCCTGTGTCGTTCCATTCCACCTGGGTAAGACCCTCCAGCCGCGCCCGCCATTCCGCCGAAAACATGTGGCTCTTTAGCGGACCGTCCGGTATCGCAAACAAAACGTTTGGCACCATATTTCTCCCCTTTTTCGCGCTTACAGCTGTTCTTCGATCAGGATCCTGTCGATCTCGTTCTTCTGGCTTTGGGTGAGCTGTTCCAGCGGCAGCGACACGCCGCCCTCTCCGAATCCGTATTTGCTTGCGAGATATTTCATGCAGGACATCCAGTGACTGCCGATGTTCAGACTCTTGCGAATCCTATAAATCTTTTCCTGGAGCAATGCCGCCTCTGCCAGGTTGCCCAGCCGTGCGCTTTCACAGCAGTCGATAAACAGCTTGGGAAAAAAGTTGGCGAGCCCAGGCACACAACCCTGTGCACCAAACGCCATGCTGGCAGCGCAGATCTCCTCCGCACCGTTGAAAAGGCTGATGTGGGTATCGCGCAGCAGATAGATGTTGCGCTGGATCTGCTCAAAGCTGGCGCAGCTGTCCTTGTAGAGCACGAGGTTGTCGTAGCGGTTCAGTTTCGCCGCCGTCTCAGGCAGAATGTTCACATGGGTGGTCGCGGGAATGTTGTAGGCGGCGACCCAGTGCTTTGTCGCGCGGGATACGGCTTCGTAATGCCGCAGTATCTCGTCCTGGCAGGAGTTTTGCAGATAGAAGGCGGGGGTGGCAACGAAGATCGTCGCGCCGATCTGCTCCAATGCTTTGATTCGCTCCACCACGCGCGTCGTACTGGGCTCGATCACGCCGCAGAGAACCGGAATGCGCCCAGCCGTCCGCTCTATGCACCGCTCGTACAGCCTTTTCTGATCCGGCGCCGAAAGGTAGCAAGCCTCACCGGAGGTTCCACCCACGAAAATGCCGGAAACGCCCTGCCCGATGAGAAAATCAATCAGCGCATCCAGCGCTTCCACATCCAGCGACCGCTCTTGTGTCAGCGGCGTGATGATGGGCGGTATGACCCCCGAAAACAGTTTTTCCGAGCCCTTCGCACTTTTGGCCATCTTTGTTCATCCTCTTCAATAAATTCCTATGTATCGGCGTGTCAGTCCAGCCTGACACCCGCTCGAATGAGCGCATCCTGAAGGAGGGCGGCATCCAGCCGCCTGGGCAACTGCTTGTTCTTGGCGCAGAGCGCGGCGGCGGCACCGGCCGCTTCGCCGATGGATGAGCACACGGGCATGATTCTGAACGAGGCCATCGCTGCCTGTTCCGCTGAGATCAGCCGACCCGCCGCAAGAAGGCCATCCACCTGCATCGGCACCAGTGCGCGGTATGGAATGTAATACGGGCCTTCAATAAAGCTGAACGACCACTGCATGCCGCTGCCGGAATGGACGTCCGTATGGCCCCATTTGGTGCGCACCACCGCATCGGGAAAGCGCGTGCCTGCCTCAATGTCTTTCAGTATCATCCGGTGTTCGCCCTTGATGTGGCGGGACTCCCGCACACCCACCTGAACGCCGCTGGTCATGATGAAGGCTTCCGCGCAGCCAGGGACGTATTTTTTGATGAATGCGAACAGGTTCATCAGGTATCCGCGCTCCACGATCTCCAGTTCCGTGAGATCGGACGGATCCACCGGGTTTTTGCCCGGCAAGCGGATGGCGTTGACATGGAATGTGCCTTTTGTGGGCAGGGGACACATGCCAAGGCCGGATTCCGGGAGCTCGAAGGCCAAATCGCCCTTTGCATGCGCCTCAGCAATCAGACTGTAGAACCCCTGAACAATGGCTGTCGCCCGTGGATCTCGAATGTACTTGCCCAGTCGGGGATGGTTTCCCAGCTCGTCAGGATTTTCTTCCAGATACCGAAACAGCGTTTCCGTGTCCACTCCACCCAGATTGAAGCATAGCGTGGAACCCATGCAATGCCCCTGGCCGTCACCCAGCTCAAACGGGACGCCCGCAGCCACGCACAGATCCCCATCGCCAGTGGCGTCCACAAACACGTCCGCATGGAGGCGAAGGTGCCCGCCTTTTGCCGCAACACCGATGGATTCAAGCTTTCCGTCTCGCACGGACGCATCGCTGACGAAGGCGTGCAAGAGCACATCCGCGCCAGCGCTTTTCAACAGATCGAGCGCCATCTGCTTGTATATTTCCGCATCCAAACCGCATCCGCCCTGCCAATACCGAAACGGCATCTCAATGCCGGTCATGTCGTATTCCACAACGCCGCCGCGCTGCTTCATTTCCGAGTATAGTTCAAGCGGAATCCCGGTGGCCTCCATCTGCTCGATGGGGTCGTAGTGCGCAACGAGACCGGCCGTGAGCATGCCGCCCAGAAAGCCATAGCGCTCCACAAGCAGTGTGTGCGCGCCGTTGCGTGCCGCAGAGAGCGCGGCGGCGATGCCGGCGGGGCCTCCGCCCGCAACGATGACATCATATCTCTCCTTCATGATCTACATCCTCTCCACGCACGCAAACGTGCCTGTGTTTTCCGAAGCCTTGGCAGCCGCCAGCACGCGCTGAGAGCGAAGCGCATCCTCAAGCGTCGCACCGCCTGATAGAATTCCCTCCGTCGCGGCCAAAAAATCCCGAATCTCATCCTGAAACGCGTTGACATCATCCGGATGGAGAATCTCCACCCGCTCAGGCGAAAAGACCTCAATGGCACTGTTGCGCTTGCCGCACACATATCCTTTTTCGCCGATGAACTGAAACACAAAATCGTGCTTTCCGCGAACCGGCGGATAGCCGGGCATGTATCCGCCTGCGATGAGCGCCTGACGGCCATCCCCGAATCGCAGCTCAATGCGAGCCTGATCTTCGCCGGTCTTGCCAAGGCGGTATTCGCTGTGCATCCGCACCTCGGCGGGGGTTTCATCGAACATCCAGCAGCTGATGTCCATCGCGTGCACCAGAAGCTCGCTGCCCACGCCGATATCCATATACCATGCTTGTTCAGACAGCGGCTGGAAGTGGCTAATGAACACATACCGAAGCGCGCCGATCTCCCCAGATTCCACAATCTTTCGTGCGGCGGCGTAAGCGCTCTCATAGCGCATCTTGAACCCCAGTCTGAACGGGATGCCCGCCTGCTTGACGGCGGCGTATGCTTCTTGCGCCTGCGCCATATCCGGTGCAAAGGGCTTTTCGCACAGCGTCGCCACGCCGCGCGATGCAAGAACGCGAATGGCGTCCAGATGGTTGAACGCGGGCGTGCAGATGGATACCACGTCGGGGCGCTCTGTATCCAGCATCTCAGTGAGATCTAAATAGGCACGTCCTCCGGTGGACTTTGCCAGGTTCTCGGCGCGGTTTTTGTCCTGATCACATACCGCCGCAACGCAGACGCCCAGGCTGGCATACGCGCCCGCATGAGCGGCACCCATGGCGCCGCACCCCAAAATTGCCGCATTCATCGTAAATTCCTCCGTTTTTAGTCGGTTTATCCTTTGACGGCGCCCGCCGTCAACCCGGCCACAATGTATTTGGATAGGCAGGCAAAGAATATCAGCGAGGGGATCACAAGCATGGCTGACCATGCCAATACCACGCCCCATTCCATCATCTCTCCGCCCTTCACTGCCTGAAGCGATACGGTCAACGTTTTGGTCGCGTTGGAGTTTGCCAGCACGAACGCATACAAGAACTCGTTCCAGGAATTGATGAATGTGAAGGTGGCCGCCGTGACGATGGACGGCGCCGTGAGCGGGAGGATGATCTGAACAAACGTTCTCAAATTGGTCGCGCCATCGACGCGTGAGGCCTCCTCAATGTCTCGCGGGATCGTCTTGAAATAGCTCAGAAGCATCCACGCGGAGAAGGGGAACGAAAAGGTAATGTGCGTTAGGATTAGCCCCAGATGCGTGTTGGCTAGGTTCATTCCGCAGATGATCTGAAACAGCGGGATAACCAGAATGATCGGCGGAAACATGTAGGCAATCAGAATCACCCGAGAGAACAGGTTTTTTCCGCGCAGCTTCGGCCTGGACAGGCTGTAGGCGGTCATGCAACCGACCACTACGCTGACAACAGTCGTCCCAAGCGCCACAATCAGGCTGTTGAGAAGGCTCTGCGCAAAGTTGGAATAATTCAAGACCTTTCTGAACCACTCCAGTGTATATGTATTGGGCAGCAGCATCGGCGGGCGCGTGAACAACTCCGAATAGGGGCGCAGCGCGGAGGAGATCATCCAGAACAACGGGAACACCGCTGCCACCAACATCAGGAGCAGGATGACATAGGCACCGCCCCTGGCAGTGTTTTCAGCCCGGTTGAGCGATTTTCCCATACGCTATGCCTCCTCCGAGTCAATCTTGAAGAATTTGAAATATAGTGCGATCATGACCGCCACAAACACGAGCAGCAGAATCGTAATCGCCGAACCTCTGCCCATGGCGCTGCGCTTCCATGCCGTGAAATAGGCCATGATCGATACCGTTTGCGTGGCTTTCGCGGGGCCGCCGCCGGTGGTCAGGAAGATGAAATCGTAATTGTTGAACACCCATATTGTACGCAGAATCAGCAGAACCCCCACGATTTTCTTGAGCGATGGAAGGATGATATAGCGGAGCCGCTGAAAGAAGTTCGCGCCCTCGATTTTTCCCACCTCATAGTAATCCGATGGGATGGTCTGCAGTCCAGCGTTTAGCGCCAGCATCATAAACGGCGCGCCAAACCATATGTTCATGATAATGACCGAAAACATGGCCCACGTCCTCGATCCGAACCAGGCAATCGGTTCGCCGATGATCCCAAGACCCATGAGGGCAAAGTTGATTATGCCGAATCCGGAATCCAGCATCCAGTCCCATACAAACGTCATCGCGACGGAAGGGAACGTCCAGGGCACCAATAGACCAACGCGAAAAGCCGTGCGGCCAAAGGGGATTCTTTGCAGGGCAAGCGCCCCAATCATCCCAAGTATCAGCTGACCGGAGATGGACCCCACGGTGAATACCAAGCTGTTTCTCAGGCTGACCCAAAACTCGCTCCCACCCAGAACCGTCGCGTAATTCTGAAAGCCGACAAACTTGGTGGCCTTCATCGTCAGCATAGACAGGTTCGTAAAGCTGTTGTAGATTGTGAGCGCAGCGGGATACGCGATCAGTCCGGCAATCAGGATGAGCGCAGGGATCAAAAAAATCTGCGCCAGATGATCGTCAAGCCACACCCCGGGGCTCCTGCCCAGATTGGGTTTTTTCTGTTGCCGCATCATGCAGCCCGCCTCCTTTTTGTCCGTAGCATCTCCGCGCGTCAGCCCGGCACGCACGCCGGGCTGACACCTTACCTGTGTGATATGGCGGGAATGCTGGTTACCAGCCGAGCGCGTCCTTCTGCTCGTCCACGGCTTCCTGCATGCGTTCTGCACATACCTTCACCGCATCGACCACTGGAACGTTGTTGACGATGATATCCTGGAACATCTCCTCCACATATCCGCTGGTCAGAACGCCCGAGAACGGATTCGCGCCAAATTGATTGCCGATGGAGTAGCCGCCCTGCTCGATGCCCTCTGCCTGGGTCTGGGATGCCTTGAGCGCGAGTGCGTTTTCAAACACGGGCAGTTTCCAGAAGGCGCTGTCCGCCGCTGCGGTCGCTTTCATTGTGGGGTTCATGCCGGGCTGGTAGCTGGCCAAGAAATCCACGTAGTTGTCTTCCTCAAACATAAACCGCACAAAGTCCTTCGCGGTTTCTGCGTTTTCGCCATCGCAAACGCAGACGGGGAAGGTGGTGATGTAGTTGGCCGGTGCCAGCGCGACATCCATCTTTTCCGCGACTTCAGGCGCGGAGTCCAGCGCGCTCTTGATGGTGAATGCGCTGTCGAGCGTCATCAATGTTGCGCCGGTATTGAGCAGGGTGAACTGGTCGTTGATGATGAAGTCCATCGCGTCCGGCTGCGAGCCGGCCTCGTACATGTCAATCAAGAACTCGACCGCCTTGACGGTCTCCTCGGAATCGAACACGATGCGATAGGATTCGTCAAAGTACTGCGCGCCAAACGTGCGCATGAAGATATCCAGCATAAAGGCGGAGCCATAGTCCGATGCATTGAACAGCTGTTGGAAGGCATAGGACGGCGGATCATTGATGGCCTTCGTGACGGCCAGATATTCCTCCGGCGTGGTCGGCACGCTCTGGCCGGCCGCCTCCAGGGCGTCCTTGCGGTAAATCAGCAGGCGGTCATGTGCGTAGTGCGGCACCGCCATATACGAGCCGTCGTAGAATTGCTCGGTGAGCACGGAATCCAGAAATTTCTCGGTGCCGCCGATGGCTTCGATCACATCGTCCACCGGAATTGTTGCGCCCGCAACGAACATGGCAACCGCCTGGTCGGGCAGGCAGATGATGATGTCCGGCATCTGTCCCGCGCTGTACGCAGCGCGCCATTTCTCAGCGGTGTTGGGCCAGGTGACGACCTCGAAATTGACCTTGACGCCGGTCTGTTCATAGTACTTTTGCCCGATGGCCTCCATTGCATCCACGCGCGACTGCTGGCTGTAGCCCATCCAGAACGTGATGGACTCCGGCTTCGCCTCGGCCATGGCACCAACGGACACGATGCTCATCATTAGGAGCAGACACAAAACCAGGGATAGAACTCGTCTCATTTCGGGAACCTCCTTAAAATATATTCAGGCTTGCGCCCAAACCGCTTGTGTAGTGGCGCCCCGACATGAATCCCGTACCACGATTCGGGGCTCAAATGTGGTAATGCGCCTGGCCGTATAGTCCGGCTCGCTGATCATCCGATGCAACGTTGTGGCGGCGGACTGGCCGATCTCATAGTTGCGATAATCCATGCTGGTCAGCTTTATCGGGAGCAGATTGCAGACGCTGGTATTGTCATATCCGATGAGGCCTATGTCATCCGATACGCGCAAACCGATGCTCTGAATCGCTTCCATCGCGTCGCACGCAACGCGGTCATTGAAGCAGACCACCGCATCTACGCTCCTGTCCTCGCGCAAAAGTGTCTTCAGAAGTTGCCCAACGCCCTCTTGCTTGGAGGGGTCGATCGCCTCGCCGATCAGAATCAGCGTCTCATCAATCTCTCGTCCGTTCTGATTGAGTGCGGCAATATATCCCTGATACCGATCCATGCTGGTTTTGTAGAACATGGCCGATAGATAAGCGATTCGGCGGTATCCTTGCTTGATCAGATGGGAGGTGGCCAGGAAGCTGCCATAAAAATCGTTGGAGCAGATGCAGGGACTGTTGGCGCCGCCAATGTTCCGATTGCAGAACACATAGGGGACATTTGATTCTTCGAGCAGGTGGCAGAGTGCGTAATCGGCATTGCTGTTGATGGCTGGAATGATGATCAAGCCGTCCACCTTGGAATTGATCAGCCGGCGGACGATCGACGCTTGCTTCTCTGACTTATTGTCCGTGTTGCAGGCCACAATGCTGATTCCATACCGATCCGCCATGTCCTGGATGCCGCGCAGTATTTCCGGATAGGTATCCGCCGTAATGTCCGGGAGCAACACACCGAAGTTTTTGTCACCCACGCCCAGCTTCATGTCGTTGGCCGATAGATCCGCCACAAACGTACCGCTGCCCATTACCGAATATAGGTATCCGGATTTTACCAATTCATCGATTGCCCGGTCGATCGTCGTGCGCGTGACCAAAAACTCCTGACATAGCGCATTTCTAGACGGAATCCGCTCATGTGGCGGCAAAACGTTAACTTTAAGAATCAATTCATTCCTGATTTTCTCATATATGTACATAATTACCCCTCGTAAATTGTGCTATGCGCCATATAAGTTGCTTTTGATTGTGATTATAGCACCGCAATATCGTTTCGTCAATCGGTATGCTCACAAACGGGCAGATTATGTCGAAAAACGATCAGGTTTGATAAGACCATAGGAAATCGAACCGATTGCCCCATTGGCCGACCGGTTTTTGCGGGCAATGCCGCATATCATGTGTTATACGATTCATGGAGGATGGTGTTCTCTCTTCGGCCTTTGCGGTGTCGCGATTTCGCTATGAGCGATTGGTTTTGATCCTTCATGTCTTCTTTCCTGCTATCCAGTATTCATTGCGGGCTTGCGCCACCATCTGAAAAATGTGTTGGGCAGCAACACTTAACACCGCACAAATACACAGCATCAAAACCCTGCAAACGGACCAAATGGAATCGAGGTGAAGATATCGAAATACGCTTTGAGGTGAATAAGGGGGAGATAGGGCAAGAAACCAAGGCAATGCCGCACACTTCTGCTGCACATCTCTAAAAAGATCGGCATCAAGGCCAAGCAAAAAATCATCGGTTGGGATAATGACTTCGCTTTGGCCCTTATCTCTTGATTTTTCATTGCTGTCGCCCTGTAAAAATGTGGCCGAAGCATTGACAAACCGATGGAAGAACTGGTATAATGTATTTCGCTGGTTTTGAGAGATGGAGAGATGGCCGAGTGGTTGAAGGCGCTGGTCTTGAAAACCAGTGATGTCGAAAGGCACCGGGGGTTCGAATCCCTCTCTCTCCGCCAATTCGATATCATGATCGACGTTGACAATTTCATAGACGTGGAGAAGTACCCAAGAGGCCGAAGGGGCTCCCCTGCTAAGGGAGTAGGGCGGGATAACTGCCGCGAGGGTTCAAATCCCTCCTTCTCCGCCATAACCGTACAACAATATTGCTACCATGTTGTTGTAGCGTGAAACCCCTTGATTTCAAGGGGTTTCACGCATTTATAGTGTCTTCTGACCTGCGATTTTGCCGCCTTTTGAGGCGGTTTTGTAGTAAAATTGTAGTGCACCTATCGTGTAATGGTGCACCCGAAAACTTTTTGACTTGAGAATCGTGTGAGTAGTGCACCTTTTTTCATTTTGGGTGCACTTTTACACGTTTTTTTCGGGAGGGGAGATGAGTAAGCAGCCAATGGTACCTTTTTCATATTGTTCCATTATAAGGCGTTTTAAAGCTTACGCCTTGAATATCTTACCTTTTACTCTCGAGACGCATGTACCTAAACCAACAAAAACGATAAATATTTCTAAACGTCCGAGAATCATGGCAATCATTTCAATAATAAGGGTAAGCGTACCTGTGGCCTCATTCGTCAAGCCGTTTGAGATTCCGACTGTACCAAATGCTGATGCGAATTCAAATGCAGCATCAAATAATGTGCAGCCTTCTGTAAGCGTGATGAGTAACGTACCAACAATAACGATAGCAACATACGCCACCACAAATCCCAGAGTATCAACAATTAATGCGTGGTTTATTTGAGCTTTGCCACGAATGTTGTAGTAGTTCATGACCGTTACATTCCGTGATGGTATCATACGTTTTTTAATGTTTGAATACGCGGTACGCAACAAAAAATAAGTTCTTGACAGCTTGATTCCTCCTGCAGTCGACCCGCTGCTTCCACCAATAATCATCAACACCATTATGAGTCCAAGCGCAAATGCGGGCCACTGAGCATAATCCATTGTTGCATATCCGGTCGTCGAAAAGGTGGTAACCATTCCAAATAGCGCATGATGCATACTCTCGAAAAAACCCATCCCTCTTTCCGCCATAAGAGAAAATCCAGCGAGTGGCACAAAAACAGCGAGAAGAGCAAACATGAACCTTAACTCACTTACTTTCAACAGCTTTCGAAACTTAAACCTTGTCAGCAGAAGCAGAACCGCAAAATTTGTTGAACCAATAATCATTAACACAATTGTAGTTGCCTCTATAGGGAAGCTACCGTAGCCTGCGATGCTGTTTGCCTGCGTCGTAAAGCCAGCTGTAGACAACGCACTCATTGTGTGGCATATTGCGTCAAATGGCTGCATCCCAAAAAAACAATACGCCACTGTGCCAACCACAAGAAAGCCGCTATAAATCATAAAAATCGTATGTACCGTGCGTTTCAGATTTGGCATTAGCCTGTCCGGATGTCCTTCTGCGTTGTATAGGCTCACGGCTTTTTTACCCCCAACGAGCATAAGTGCCATTAAGATAAAACCGAGACCGCCACAAAATTGCATGAAGCTGCGGTGGAAAAGAAAAATGTGGGGCATTGTTGTAACATCAACTACGGTAAGTCCTGTGGTCGTCCAACCGCTTACAGATTCAAATAATGCATGGATAAAGCTCATTTTCCCCGTAATCATAAATGGAATAGCGCCCGTTATAAAACCAAAGCACCAAGCAAAGAAAACCGGAAGACTGCTCTCTTGAATTGTGGACTGATAAAGAGGCAGATTTTTGTTTGGTCTTTTTGACTTAATGCGACACGCTAAAAGCCCTGACACAATTGCGAGCAATGAGGGGATAATAAATGAGATGATATGCGGCAATTCCTCCGGATAAAACGGTATTAGAAGGATTGGAACAAGCATCAGGCAGCCTATCATCAGCATAAGTTTTCCATATATACTGCCTTGAAATATGTATTTTAGCGCCTCCCTCATCGCCCCGTCAGCTCCTGAATTGCAGCTACCTCATGCTCATTAGAGGATATAAGCACCAGCACATCACCTGCAAGAATTCTCGTATCACCGCGAGGTACGATATTTTTTTCTCCACGCATAATACAGCCGATAATCACTTCCTTCGGAAGCTTAATCTCCCAAAGCTTTTTATCCACTACCGGAGCTGCTTGGCTTATTGGGATTTGAGCGATGCTGATACGCCCTTCGCCAATCGGAACCAAGGTGGCCATTTCATCAAGAAAGGCCTGCTGTTCTATAACATTGGAAATAACGGAAATAGCACACACAACGGAGTCAATGCCCATGTGATAAAAAAAGTCAGTTTTTTTGGGGTCAGAAATGAGTGCGACAGTTTTCTTCACATTGTACTTATTTTTGCACAGCTTGCAAATAACAAGATTATCCGCATCGCTGTCAGTCAGCGCAATGGCAATGTCGGCATTGTGCGCATTGGCATCTTCCAAAACAAAGGGCTTTGTGCCGTCCCCCACGAAAACAGTTAAATGCTCAATTTGCGCTAATAATTGGCAGCATTCCATATCCTTGTTGATTGCAGTAACTTTATATCCTTTTTTGATCAAAGATTTTGCAAGTGATTTTGCTTTGTTGAATCCGCCGATAAGCAATATTTTTGTTTTCATTCATCTTCCTCCACAACCTCTTCCACGCTTAACAGCCTGTTAATCTCCTTTGCCGAAAGCTCTGCCGGGCAGATTGTTTCAATGCCAAATTCCTGATAAACACATTCGCGCTCCGGGTCAGATAATCGCGCAATGACATGCCCAACGCCAAAATGCTCTTTTGCAAGCAGCGCCAACAAAATATTTGTATTGTCGCTATTCGTAACAGCAACCACTTCTGTGGCGTGTTTTATATCCGCTTCATTTAACACTAAAATTTCCGTGCCGTCGCCCACAAGGGAAATGCCGCCAAAGAAAGGAGACAGCTTTTTGAATGCCTCTTCAGTTCTATCAATGATGAGAACGCTTCTCCCTGCGCTCGACAGTGTATCAGCGAGGTTTGCCCCCATCCGGCTACAACCGATAATGATGGTATAATTTTGCTTTTTAATCGTCTTAAACAGTCCCATAGTTACCTCCCCGTGTTATGTGTCCAACTCTATTCTCATCAAAGTGGATATGAGCCGCCTTTATTGCTTCTGTTTTACACTCGCTCTCATCAAAGGCACAAGAGCCTTTCGAGTAGAAAGTTCCGTAGTGGTCGAGGTTATGGCGCGCAGGCATATATGTAGGGTCAAGCGCCCATGCCGCGCGAAAATGCTTCATAGCCTCAATATGACAATCTTCTCTCTCCAATATGATACCCATCAAATTGTGTGGATGTGGCGCATGAGGATATTCGCGCATTGCGTCACATATCAGTTGCTTGCACTCGTCAAAATCTCGATTTTTTATGAGTTCTCTGACTTTATTACATAGAGATTCAAGTGCGAGCGGATCATTGATTTTCTGTTGAGTCATTATTCTCACCTCTGACCATAGGATAGCAAAAAAGATGTGAGTGTGCTGTGAGGAAGCTCAGTTCTTTGTGAGAATGCTGTGAGATTTAAATATGTTTATAAAAAAGCACCTCAAAAACGAGGTGCTTTGAACCAACATATATAGTGTTTTATTCATCTGCCAGTCTGTATCCAACGCCAATCTCTGTTGTTATGTAGCGTGGCTTTGCAGGATTTTTCTCTATTTTTCGTCGCAGCCCTGCCATCAAAGCCCGAAGCGCTTGTGTGTCCGTTCCATACCCTACACCCCAAATTTCTCGCAGGATAAAAGCGGTAGTAAGTACCTTGCCGATGTTTTTAAACAGCAATGCAAGCAAATTGTACTCCATAGGCGTTATATGTATTTCAATTTCATCAAGAATGACTCGCCGCTTCTCTAAATCAATCTTGAGCCCTCCGACTGCCAAACACGCTGTTGAAGATTGGTTACCCATTTTTTCCAAATGACGCACCACTACACGAACGCGGGCGAGAAGCTCTAAGGTGGAAAACGGCTTGGTCAGGTAGTCATCAGCTCCGTTGTCCAATGCGGCAACCTTCTCCTTGTCTTGATCCCGTGCAGATACAACAATGATGGGAACCTCAGACCATTCACGCACTTTAAGTATGATGTCCATTCCATCAAAATCCGGTAACCCCAAATCAAGCAGCATAATATCTATTTGCTCTGAAACCAATATGCTCATCGCACTCTGCCCGCTATTTACGGCGATATAAGCAAATCCTTCGCCTTTTAAGGCGTGACAAATAAATTTTTGTATTTGCGGATCATCTTCAACAATAAGTATTTTATAGTTAATTTGACTCATTTTTCATCTTCCTCCATTGGTAGGGTAAATATAAACTCCGCACCCGCTCCGTCGGTGCGATTCGCTGCCGCAATTTCGCCACCATGTGACGCTATGATAGCTTCGCAAATTGCCAGCCCCAACCCAATGCCGAGCTCCGAATCTGTCCGGCTGCCTCGCGAAGTGAAAAACATCTGAAAAACATGAGGCAAATCCGAATCAGAAATTCCTGCGCCTCTGTCTCTTACTGCTATCCTTACATTTTGCTCGACTACCTGGACAAGTATTTCAATTTCGTCCTCTGTATGGGTGTGCCGAACAGCGTTATCCAACAGATTGATCAGCACCTGCTGCACAAGCTTAGCATCCATTGGGACAAGAATCAAATCCTCAGGCATATTCACCACAATCTCGTGCTTCGGCGAGCGCTTGGAAATATGGCCTATTGCTCCTCCTATTACTTCCTCTACCGCCTCCATCTGTTTATTAATGGCAAGACTACCGTCCTGCAAACGCGTAAGGTTCAAAATGTTTTCGACAAGCGAATGAAGCCATTCTGCTTCGTTACGGATATCCTGCGCCAACACATGACGCGTATCCTCTGGCTCAAGCATCTCGGTTAACATTTCGGATGTTCCAATAATGCCGGAAAGCGGTGTACGCAGATCGTGTGAAATTGCACGCAGAAGATTGGCGCGATACCTCTCCTTCACAATATCTTCCCGTGTTTTCATGCGCTGCTCGGTCGAACGGAATCGGTCCATAGCAAGAGCGGTGCTTTCAATCATCGAATGCAGTAGTCGGGTTTGCGAATCATCCATCGTAAGAGCCGAGCTGTTCGGTATGCGTATAATGCCCAGCGTACTTTCGTTGCCGTATATTGGCCAATCGCAAAACTCTTCTCCTTCGGCAAAGGGCGTGCGAAGCCCCTCAATTTGGCGTTTATAAAAATCTACATCGTCAATTTTTCGCCGCACCTGTCTATCATCGGTTGTTTGTTGAATAAAAGTAGGTTCGGGGTTGCCCTGTTCATCAAAGCACAGACATCCGGCTTGACAGTTAAAACATGCGCTTATGGCAGAAACTGATAATTTAGCGATATCATATATATCTGCAGCGTCTGTTAAATGATTTGTTAAATCATAGATACCTTTAGTCTCCCGTTCTTTTTCCTGCGCCTGCTTCTCGCTTCGCTTTGCATGAGAGAGTAATGTACTTGTAATCAGTGCTGAAATCATCATAATTATGAATGTAATTATGTAGCTGGGGTCGCTAACGGAAAATCCATAATACGGATCAGTAAAGAGATAGTTAAAAAGAAATGTCGCTAAAACAGAAGAAATAATTCCAAACGCAGTACTTTCGGTAAGCCAGACCGTTACAAGGACGGCGAGCAAGTATATAACCACAATATTTGTCTCTGAAAAGCCCGAATACATAAATGAATAGCAAATACCGGAAGTAAGTGTAAATATGAACATCATTAATAAGCTTTTCCCAATTACAGATAAAGTGTGCTTTTTCTTTAAGCTCAATATGCTTCCTCCTCCACAACCTCCACCGAATTCAGGATCATTTCCTTCAAATCGGCGTACATTTTGCCCGGCTCATACACCGTCTCCTGCTTCATGTCCTCGTGAGTGCGCATGATGTTTCCGACAATAACGTTGTTCATAAGAGAGATGGCGTGTATTTCCGTATTGAAGGGCTTGACCCAGCCGCGCTCGACGCACTGGTCAAGCACCCTTTTTGTGTTTTCAATGCCGATGCGCATGACATCGTTGTTGAAGGTGCTCCGGGCAGTCTCGTCACGGAACTGCTCGGTCGTTATCAGGCACAGGCAGTAATATATGTATATCTCATACACCTCAAGCAGCTCGGCAAACAGCCCGTCCAGCACATCCTGAAAGCAGGTTGCCTTATCCATATCCTTATCGAGCCGTTTGAAATAGGCACGGTACATATCGCACGTGTTGCTTATGATTTCCTCGAAAATGGACTCCTTTTTGTCAAAATAATAATACAGCGAGGAGGTCTGAATCCCGACCGCCGCCGCAATATCCTTGATGGTCACGTCCCGAAAGCCCCTCTTGGCAAAAAGGATGGCGGACTCGAGGACGATTCTTTCCTTTGTATTCTGAGCCTTGAATTGCTCCGTAACTGACGGCTTCATAAGGCATACTCCTTTGTCGTTCGTTCGGCAGGATATCCTACCGACTATTCAATAGATATTATATCGAAAAGCATCGAAAAATACAAGAGCGAATTGTGTCGATGAAAAAAGTTTTATTCGACTTTCTTCGCTATTGACAAGCTGTGTATGCGTGAATATAATATATCCATACCTATTGAATGGTCGGTAGTGTTGATTCTATCCGGTTCAAGCGAACGCAAGCCCCGGCATATATTTTTTTGACATTTCACCTATCGAGTAGTCGGTAGAAACTCAAATCAGAACGGAGGTGGTTCCGATGGTTTCTTTTAATCAAGGAAGCCGAATGTAAAAAGGTCAAGCGCTCAATTACATATGGCTTCCTGCCAATAAATCAGTTAAACGGACGTTACTGCCCTTGGGCAGTTTCAGCCTGTCAAAGAAGGCGGTTGTTGCGTAAGCAAAGAGTGGATATTTTTCGTATTTGGGGTTAAAAACGGTAAAAACAGTAATAAAAAAGAGCGTTTCTACGCCCACATTGCCAGTTTTTTGAGATTCATGGCAGCAAACTTAAGCCTGACCCAGTTTCGTACCCGGTCAAGCCCTCGCAGCATCGTGTATCTCATGCCGTGTTTCTCTTTTGCGTCGGCAAATACACGTTCAATTGTCTGACTTCGCAATCCGTAGCTTATTTTGCCTGCCGGCGAATGCCGAAAATCCTCTGCGCGGTCTATGTACTCTTCCCAGATATGCTTTTGCACAAGCTTTTGACAAGAACGACTTTCGGTGCACTTACTGAGCTGTGGGCAACCTGCGCATATTTTCGGATTGCTTTTAAATTCACGGTAACCGTCGCGATTGGTGGTGGAATACTTCAAAACCTGATTGTTCGGACATATCACACAGTCGTAATACTCGTCATATACAAACGAATAACTCCTGAAAAAACCTCGTTTTGTCATCGGTCGCTTGTATGCCGTTGAAATATTTTTGCCGTCATCCTGTACCTTTTTGCATATCCATGGTGTTTTGTATCCGGCGTCCACCGCTACGGTTTTCACTTCTTCAAACTTCTCCGTCACATCGTCATAAACGGTGTCAAAGACTTTTGAATCGTGAATATTTCCTGGCGTTACCTCACATCCCAAAATGAAATTGTGTTCATCACACGCCACATGAGCGGTATACGCAAATTCAACCTTGTGTTCACCCTTGTGGAACAGTCCGCAGTCTGGGTCGGTTGTGGATTCGGTTACCGTTTGTCCGCCGCTTTTCGGCGGCTCATCATCTTTATCCTTAAGCGGCTTTTTGCCGTGAGCTTCACGATCGGCTTCAATTTCAGTCCTAAGCTGTTCGTCATATACGCGAGCCGTTTTTTCTGCTAAAACCTTTCTGTTCTTCTTTTTGTTGGCGCTGGCTTTGATGTGTGTCGCATCAATAAACACGGTCTGTGCGTTCACCAGCCGCCGTTCAACCGCCGATTCAAGTATCCATGCAAATATCTTTTCAAACAGTTCGTTTGGAAATCGTGTGGCGAATGCGTAGCTCACCGTTGCGAAATGCGGGATCGGCGTATCTATGTCATAATGCAGAAACCATCGGTACGCTATGTTCATATCGATTTCTTTTACCGTTTGGCGCAGCGACTTTATCCCATAAATATGTTGGATAAACGCCATCTTTACAAGCACCACCGGATCGGCTGCAGGCCGGCCATTATCCTCGCTGTACAGATGCTCTACCATCTCATATATCCGTTCAAAGTCAACCACTTTGTCCACTTTTCTCAGTAAATGGTCTGACGGTACAAGTCCTTCTATATCTATGATTTTTATATTTCCTCGTAAGTCCGGTGCTTTTTCCAACATCTTTATCACCCAGATTCATTATACCAAAAAAGGCCGCCTTTTGCGACCCTTTTTTGACAGGCTGTTACTGCCCTTGGGCAGTTTTATGTGCAAATAGGAGGTGTGCGCATGTTCAGGATTTTAGTGGTAGATTCCTCTCCCCGATTGCGGGAGGATTCGGAAGCATTTTGGAGCGACAAGCATTACGACATCGAATTGGTCACAGCAGAAAGCATGACGAAGGCGATTGATTATCTGTCGAGGCGTGACTTCTGGTATATAGATATCAGCGCCGACACGGTGAATTATCTTCCGCAGGCGCTTATCATGCGGAGTCTTACACCGGTTCCGATTATTATCCTTACATCGAATTTTAACTGTGCGGATGAAATCGCCGCCTATGATAACGGAGCGGACATCTATGCTCCATGGGAAAAGGGCTTCGTCGATCAGACACCGGAGCGAGTTTTTGCGTTCATGACACGCTTTCAGGGACGCACTCGCGATGCGGACAAAAAGGAGCGGAGAACGCTGGTGTATGGCGGCATCCTGCTTTCCGTTGATAACCACCGGTGTTATCTGAACGACATGGAAGTTCCCATGACAAAAATTGAATTTGATATCCTTTACTGCCTGATGCTCCACAAGGGGCAGGTGCTCTCGCAGAGGCAGATATATAATCATGTATGGGGCAACGACTATTTTGAGGAAGGCTCCTCGGACGTTATCTGCAACCATGTCCGGAGCCTGCGCAAAAAGGTCAGCGTGTCCCCGGACATAAGCCATATTGAGAGCGTGCGCGGTGTGGGATACCGATTCGTGTCATAAGCTGTGAAATTTTAAAGGCGGGCGTAAAACCCCGTCTTTTTTTGTGCTTATCTGCGGATACTGCGATAAAAAACGGTGAAAAAACGGTCAGAAAACGGTCAGAAAACGGTTACGGTTTGTATCATTTCCTCAAACACGCAAAGGAAGTGAAAAACCGTGACCGCCCGAAAACGAACAAGCATATTTTACATATACATAATAAGCACAGCCGCAATTCCAGAATGGTGGATTGCGGTCTTTTTATTCCCGACAAGGTTCGACACTTTTCCTGCCGCGTTCAAGGCTGCCCTGCGCAGTGATGAACGCGGCTTTTTTTGTGCGCCCGTAGCGGACAAGCCGCAGCCCCGCTGCCGCTCTCCTCCATACCCTTTCAGTTTTTCGCATCCCCACAAAAAAACTGAAAGGAACAAGGAGCAAAGATCAATGCAAGCAATGCAAAAATGCTCTGACACATCGCGAAAAAGGAAAGCCGAGGTCGTTCTGCTCTGACCGTTGCCGCCATAAGTGGTGGAACGCCCACCGCTCTGAGATGAAGCGGCGGGTGCCTAATCCGGCGGTCTGCGCCTGCTGCCAAAAGGAATTTGACGGCGGCAAGGGACGAAAATACTGCTGCCACGCCTGCTACATCAAGGATCGCTACGGGAAGGAGGCGCAGCCATGCAATACAGCGTAATGTCCCCGGAGCAGTTTGACAAGGAGAAAAAATTCAGCATGTCGCTGGCGGCGCTCAACTCCCTGCGCGAGAAGGGACTTCTCACCAAGGGCGAATACAGGCGCCTGCGCCAGAATCTTTCGGACAAATACAAGCCCTTTCTCGGCTCCTGCTTTGACGAATCGCTCGACACCAATAATTGAACGGAGGTTTTTCTATGAAAAATGTATGGCATGTAATTCAGGTTATCCTTACCGCTATCGGCGGTTTCTTGGGCTGGTTTTTCGGGGATCTGGACGGCTTTCTCTACACCCT
>JAJDGF010000058.1 GCA_030265545.1 Eubacteriales bacterium OttesenSCG-928-N13 | reverse complement strand
AAGAAAGTGGGCTTAACAGAAATTTTATCTTTCCTATGCTATAATAATGGGTATAAAGGAGTGAGAACATTGCGATTGTTAATAATTGAGGATGAACCTCAACTTTGCGAAACCATAGCTGAAGGTTTTCGCCTGGGGGGCTATGAAGTTGATACATGCGGTGACGGCGATGAGGCACTGCTCCTCTGCACCACCGAGCCTTACGATCTTATCCTGCTTGACCTTAACCTGCCGGGGCTTGATGGGATGGAAGTGCTTCAAAAATTTCGTGAGACAAACACGAACACCCCGGTATTAATCCTTTCCGCACGTTCACAAACCTTCGACAAAGTGAGCGGGCTTGATATGGGCGCAAACGACTACCTGACAAAGCCCTTCCACTTTGACGAGCTGGAAGCCCGTGTACGAAGCCTGACCCGCAGAAAGTTTGTACAGCAGGATGTTATGCTTACCTGCGGCGATATTGCCTTTGATACAAAAGCCCGAACAGCTGCCGCTAAAGGAGAAAGCCTTTCCCTCACACGCAAGGAAACAGGGGTTTTGGAATATCTGATTTTGCATCAGGGCAGCATTATCAGCCAAGAAGAACTGATGGAGCATGTTTGGGATAGCAGTGTAGACAGCTTTAGCAATTCTATTCGTGTTCATATTTCCTCACTGCGAAAGAAGCTGAGGGCCGCATTGGGTTATGACCCCATACAAAACAAAGTTGGGCAGGGCTATAGGATTGGAGATGAAAAGGCATGAAGAAACTATCCTTTCGGTGGCGGTTGACACTGATGATTGCAACGCTTGTTACGGTCACATGTCTACTGCTGACACTGCTCATCAGCCAAAGTGCGGTGGTTCAGTTTGTCGCCATCGAGAATGATATGATAGAGATTGCTCCCGAGGAGGGCGGCATGGTCATTGGCTTTGACATCTCCACAATGTTTCCAGAGATTGCAGAGCAGCTGCAAAATAGCAGGGATACCTTCCTGCGCCAAAGCCTACTGGCGACTGCTATGGTTGTTCTTCTTGTAAGCGCCGTGACTTATTTCCTTGCGGGGAAAATCCTCTCACCTCTGCGGCGGGTGACTGCCCGAATGGAGATTGTCAGTGCGCAGAATCTATCCGAGCCCATTGAAGTGCCGGTCACCGACGATGAACTCTCACAGATGGTGCGCACATTTAACGCCATGCTGGAGAGGCTTGATGAGTCATTCGCCCGGCAGCGGCAGTTTTCCGCCAATGCCGCCCACGAGCTGCGCACCCCCCTTGCCGTGATGCAGACCAAGCTTGACGTGTTTGTGAAGTCTGCTGACCCACAATCAGCAGAAGCGATGCAGACGCTCAGAGAGCAGACGGAAAGGCTAACCAGACTGGTAAACCTGCTTTTAGAGATGACGGAGCTGCAAACCGTCCCCCGCAGTGACCGCATCTCGCTACACGAGCTTGTTGAGGAAGTCTTTTGCGATTTGGAGGATATCGCCGGAGAAAAGCAAATCACCCTCAGTCAAACCGAGAGTGATTATACTGTGGTAGGTAGCGATACGCTTCTCTACCGTGCTGTATATAACTTAGTGGAAAATGCGATTAAGTACGGTCGAGATGGCGGATTTGTATCCATAGATATTTCACAGAAAAAGGATTCTATATGCATTTTGGTATCTGATACCGGCACAGGAATAGACCCGCAGTATTGGGACGAAATCTTTCTGCCCTTTTTCCGAACAGATAAATCCCGCAGCCGCTTGATGGGTGGTGCCGGGCTTGGATTGTCGCTTGTCAAGGAAATTACACAGCTTCACGGAGGTAAAGCAAAAGTCGTACAAAGCACCAACGAAGGGACAACTATCTTAATGACGGTACCCGCTACTACTGATTGATAGATATCGCCTTGACTGGACAAACTTCTTTTTGGAGACGGTCACACACATCTATCCGAGACATCACTCTTATATACCGCAAGTAACAATATTAGGTTTGCCACAAGTTGATAAGCCCAGAAGCACCCCAACAGAGGAATAATTAAATTGTGGACATACCTATCCGAAAAAAGAGACATAGCAGCTACCTTTCGTTAAAAGGTATGGGCAAAAAATATGCAAAGGCTCCGTGACGAGGAAATTCTACCCGTCTTGGAGCCTGCTTTCGTTAAATGGTATACGCAAACTCCCAGTAAACAAGGGCTTTTGCGTAAAAAAACTGCACACCTACTTCGATACACTTGGTATCAAAATGGGTGTGCAGTTATGGTGCGGTCGACGGGACTTGAACCCGTACTCCTTGCAGAACACGCCCCTCAAACGTGCGCGTATGCCGATTCCGCCACGACCGCATGAATCAGGCGAACATTCATATTATAGGGGAGTAGCATCCACTTGTCAAGATATTCTTGATAGATATATCCATTTTCGTTCAATTTCTTTGATTTCGACAGAGATTGGATGGGGAAAAGGGGTGCGGAAACATTGCCGTGCTTGCATGCTTATGATAAAATAAGATGATATGAAATGGGATACATTGGCGAGAGGATGTTGCGAACATGCTGAAGGCGGTATTGTTTGATCTGGATGGCACGCTGCTGAATACGCTGGATGATCTGGCGGCCAGCGTGAACCATGTGCTCTGCGCATTTGGGCTGCCGGCGCGGACGACGGAGGAAGTGCGGCGCTTCGTGGGCAATGGGGTTGGGCCGCTGGGGGAACGCGCGGTGGGCGAGAAGGGCGCGCTGTCCGAACGTTTCATGCCGCTGTTCCAAGCGCATTACGCGCAGCATTCGCTGGATCGGACGGCGCCCTATGATGGCGTGCTCGATATGTTGGATGCGCTGCGTGCGCGCGGGATTCTATGCGGCGTTGTATCAAACAAGCCGGACGCCGCCACCAAGGCGCTGTGTGCGCACTTCTTCTCGGACTGCATCTCGCTGGCGGTGGGTGACGTGCCCGGCATCCCGAAAAAGCCCGCGCCCGACAGCTGCTTACATATGATGAAGCAGATGCAGGTGACGGCCGATGAATGTATCTATGTTGGCGATGCGGACACGGATGTGAACGTGGCCAAGAACGCGCGGATGCGCTTTATTGGTGCGGCGTGGGGGTTTCGCGGACGGGATTACCTGATGCAGGTGGGCGCAAGCCGCGTGGCGGATACCGTGGCGAAACTCACGCAGATGCTGCTGAATGATTGACCCTAGTACAACAAAAGAACGAACGGAGATACCGCATGACAAGGCAGGTTCAGCCGAATGCCGTAAAGCGCTCTGCACGCAGATGGGCGCTTGTTCTCCTATGCATACTGCTCGCGTTGGGTGCGGCGCTGGCGCTGCGCCCGATTTGGTATGGCATGGATGTACCCCGACTAATGCAGACCGATTATCCGGATGCGGTATGCACCATCGCCGGGCAGCCGCGCTCGGTGCAGTCCAGTGGCTGCGGCGCGACCTGCGTATCGATCGTGGGACAATATCTGAGCGGCCGAAGGGATCTGAGCCCGTCCGATCTGTTTTTGCGTGCGTATGAGCAGGGGGACTACTTCGGCGATGGGCTGGGGCATGAGGCGCTCTTGTCGCTGCTGTCCTGCTATGGCCTGCGTGGCAGCTGGCCAAAGAATGATATAGATACCGTGCTCTCCTCCCTCAAACGCGGCAAGCCCGTAATCGCCCATATGGGCAATGGCACCTTCTCCCGAACGGGCGGCCATTATATCGTGCTGCGTGGCATCGCGCCGGATGGGCGCATCTGGGTGCACGATCCATACAAGCAGGAGCGGAGCGAGCAGCCCTATGAAATGAAGGAGCTGCTGCGTCAGGTCAAGACCGGGGCTTCATTCTTGTTGATCGAATCCTAAGTCCCAGTATTGTCAGGACACTGGGCTGGCGAGATCAACTCTTCTCCTATGCGTAAGACTCATGTAAGAGTATCGTAAGATGTGAGGATTGCAAAAACACCACTTATGGTATATTATGTAAGCATGAGTGGGAAGGGGGTTTTTGCAATGAAGCGTAAGCTATGGATTACAGGGCTGTTGATGCTGCTACTGGTGTTTGTCATGGCGGCAGGTGCGATGGCGGAGGTATCCGTGCAGCCAAGCGCGCAAAGGGACGCATCGGGCAGGCAGGGCTTTCAGTCCAAGGGCACTGGGGTGCAGGTTGCCCCCAAAGACATGTTGAATATCCAACTGAACTCGCCCAGCTACACGTATGGCAGTGTGAACCCGGGCGTATCGGACGTGCTGTACCAGTTCACCATCACGGAACGCAGCAAAGTCACGCTCAAGATGAAGCAATCGAAATCGCAGCGTGGACCTATGCTGTATCTGATTGATGATGCGAGCACCCCGGATTACTTTCTGGTGAAGGCGGGCTATAACGGCAAGTGGCCCAGAACCTACACGCTGGTGGCCTATCTGGATCCGGGCACATACTATCTGGATGTGTACAATTATACAAATACCTATCGCACCTTCAGCGTGCATGCGAAGGCGGAGCCGCTCTCGGCTGCCTACGCCGCATCGGGCGCAGAACATGATTTGCCTGCCGGCTACAATTACACGCTGGGCAACCGCGTGAAGGGCATGATCGGTGCGAAGGCCGAGTCGGCGGATTATTTCAAGTTCAATCTGCCGCAGGATTCGAAGGTCTCCATCGAATACAAGCTGATCCAGTGCCGCCAGAACTTCTATATAGTAGATATGGAAGGGGAAATTGTGTATCAGCGGCTGCTGCAAAATGGCAAGTACTACAGCAAGTCCAAGACCTATAAGATGGACGTGAACCTGCCTGAGGGCGATTATTATATCGTGGTGGGCAAGCTGCCTGAAAACGATTGGGGCGTCAACGGCCTGTATGAATTGAAGCTGAAATATAAGAGCGTGGCATCCACCAAGCTGGTGCTGAGCAGCAATTATGTCACGGCCGGGTTCTCAAAGGACATCACGGCGGGTGTTTCGCCCGTGTATTTTCCGCAGGGTAGCTTCGTGTTTGATCCGGTGGACAACAAATACGCCACGCTCACCGCCGATGGGCAGCTCACCGGAAAGGCGCCGGGCAGCTTCTATGCCAGAGCGTACGTGACGGCGGGCGATTATTATAAGACCGCCAAGCTCAAGATCACCGTGAAGAAGAACCAATATGTGCGCTCCAAGCCATACAAGGGATCGAAGGGCTATATCACGATGTCCATCAAGAAGATGTACTACAAGGGTGACAAGGTCTACGTTGAGTTGTTCCTCTACAACAACGTGAACAAGAAGTTTACGATGGCTCGGATGAATTCTTCGACATCGGGGAGCGTGGTGTTTGCTCTCGCCGATCAAAATGATGTTTTCCGTGGATATGCGGACTTTGGCAACAGCTATAAGTTGCCCAAGAAGATCGGCTACAAAAAATATGGGGTGCTCAAGATGAGCATAACACCAACTAACGGCGTCCTGATTGATCTGGCAGGCGGAGATAGCTATGTTACGTGGTTGGCTGCTCCGACATTCAGCAATAAGGGCATCACGATGAAGAGCACCATGTCAAAGAGCGGTGCGGTGGATCAGGATGCCATGCCGGCGGAGGGATACGAAGAATAGTCGCTGAATGGCGCAATGAGGTCGCTCGCGAATGCGGGCGGCCTTTTATTGTTTGGTGTGGAATGATGGGCGAAAACCCATCATTTGGAGCAAATATGTTCAGATTTTGACACTTGGTTTAATCCTTCCGGCCAAGCATTGACTGGAACCGAATGCGCGCATATAATGATGATGTGTAAATAGAGTGACATCCAAAAGTGCATGTGTGTGCAGTATGTGGAGGACAAATCAAAGTGTTATCTCGTTTTAGTGTCAGAAAACCGTTGACGGTGTTTGTGGCAGTGGTGGTCGTGGCGGTGCTGGGCTGGATCAGCTTTGGCAACATGACCACCGATTTATTGCCTTCCATGGACCTGCCATATGTGGTGGCGATCACAGCCTATCCGGGCGCCAGCCCGGAGGAGGTGGAGATGGTGGTCACCAAGCCGATGGAAGCGGCCATGGCGACTGTGAGCGGCATCGCCAACATCACATCTACCAGCAATGAAAATAGCAGCTCGGTGGTCTTGGAATTCAACAGCGGCGTAAACATGGATAGCGCGATGCTGGATTTGAATGCCAAGATCGATTTGATTCAACCCAATTGGCCGGATGCCGTGGGTTCGCCGATCCTGATGAAGCTGAATCCGGACATGATGCCCGTCATGGTGGCGGCGGTAGATCATGAGGGCAAGGACATCTACGAGCTGTCCGAGATGATAGAAAACACCATCCAGCCGGAGTTGGAGGCGGTCATGGGCGTGGCCTCCGTCAGCGGCACCGGCTTGATCGAAGAGCAGATCGATGTGACCATTGAGCAGGAGCTGATCGATGAGCTGAACCATATCATCCTGCTGGAGGTGGACAAAGAGCTGGCCGAGGTGGAGGATAAGCTCAACGATGGCGAGGCGAAATTGCAGGATGCCAAACGCAAGTTGGAGTCAGAGGGCAAGAAGGGTCTAAAGCAGCTGGATTCGATCATCGATCAGATGCAGCAGGGGCAGGAGAATCTGCCCCAGACCATCGCGGAGCTTCAGCAGCAGAAGGCAGAGCTGGAGCAGCAACTTACGCAGGTGCAGCAGGGGATCATCGTCATGAAGACCCAGCTGTCACAGATCAATCCGGAATTGAGCATCTCGAAGGAAGAACGCGAAAAGCTGGCAGCGCTCAACGCGAAGATTGAAGAGAATACATTGCTCCTGGGAGAGCTGCGGCAAGAACTGAACGATGTGACGGCTGCGATCCGGGAAATTGAGCAAAACAGCATCCCAGACGAAACCGGCGACGATGGCGCCGATGGCACAGGCGAAGGTGGCGCTGGCGAAGGTGGCACAGGCGAAGGTGGCACAGGCGAAGGTGGCACAGGCGAAGGTGGCGCTGGCGAAGGTGGCACAGGCGAAGGTGGCACTGGTGAAGGTGGCGCTGGTGAAGGTGGCACTGATGAAGGTGGCACAGGCGAAGGTGGCACAGGTGAAGGTGGCGCAGGCGAAGGTGGCACAGGTGAAGGTGGCGCTGGTGAAGGTGGCGCTGGTGAAGGCGGCACTGTCGAAGGGACCGCTGGAAATGGTGTCACGGGTGAAGGCGGCGCTGTCGAAGGGACCGCCGGAAATGGTGTCACGGGTGAAGGCGGCACTGTCGAAGGGACCGCCGGAAATGGTGTCATGAGTGAAGGCGGCGCTGGCGAGGGCGGCGATGTCGAGGACAAATCCGTCGATCCGCAGACCACACAGCCTGCGCAGACGAACGATGATGAGATAGAGAAGAAGTCCGATTCGGATGATCAAAGCAAACAGAAAGACCCCAAGACAGAGGAGAAGAGCGTCGATCCGCAGATGATGGCGTTTGTGCGCTCTGCGTTGGCGGACGACACGAACCTGGAAAAGCTGAAGCTGCGTCAACAAGAGATCGAACAGCGGATCAGCGAGCTGGAAGCGGACAACGAAACCATTAAAACGAGCCTGGAATATGTGGATTTGACAAGCCGCGGCGCCGTGGTGGATGGCCGCACGCAGCTGGAACAACAGCTGGCGCAGGCGGAGGAGGCCGAGCCGCAGCTGGTGGGTGGCATCGCCCAGATGACCGAGATGATCGCCAAGCTGGAACAGGGCATCCTGCCGGCGGGCTTGATCGAGGGCATGGATCAGGACACGCCGTTTGACGTGGCCATCGATACGCTGACCGACCAGCGCAAGGAAGTCCAGTCCATGCTGAGCAAAGCCTCCGCCCAGATCAAGGAGGCGCAGACCGAACTGGGCAAGGCACGCAAGGAATTCGAAGAAAAGCGCGAGGAGGCCTTCGAAAACGCCAAGCTGGACGGCGTCATCACGCTGCAAATGATCAGCGGGCTGCTGGGCGCGCAGAACTTCCAGATGCCCGCAGGCTATGTGAACGAGGACGGCCAGGAGTACCTGGTGCGCGTAGGCAACAAGTTCACCGAGCTGGACGAGATGGGCGACATGCTGCTGTTCACGATGGATCTGGACACGCTCAAAGAGGTGCGCCTACAGGATGTTGCAAGCGTGAAGATCACGGACAACTCGGGCGATACCTATGCCAAGTTGAACGGCAATGACGGCGTGATCCTGACGTTCCAAAAGCAGTCCACCTTCTCCACGGCGGAGGTCAGCAAGGACATCCAGGCGAAGTTCGCCGAGATGAGCGCCAAGGACGAGGGTCTGCGCATCACCCCGCTGATGGATCAGGGCATCTATATCGACATGATCGTGGACAGCGTGTTGCAAAACCTGGTTCAGGGCGCGATCCTGGCCGTGCTGATCCTGCTGATCTTCCTGGGCGATTATCGCCCCACGCTGATCATCGCGATGTCCATCCCGATCAGCGTTGTGACCGCGTTTGTTACGATGTATTTCACGGGGATCACGTTGAACGTGATGAGCTTGGCGGGCCTCGCGCTCGGTGTAGGCATGTTGGTGGATAACTCCATCGTAGTCATTGAAAACATCTATCGATTGCACGATGACGGCATGCCGCTATTGAAGGCGTGCGTGACGGGCGCAAAACAGATGTCAAGCGCCATATTCAGCTCCACATTGACCACGATCTGCGTGTTCCTTCCGATCGTGTTCGTGACGGGCTTGGCGAGAGACCTGTTCCAGGATATGGGCTTGACGATCGCCTATTCATTGATCGCCAGCCTGATCGTGGCGCTGACGTTGGTGCCTGCGATGAGCTCTTCATTGCTCAAAAAGAGCAAGCCCCGGAAGCACCGCATCTTCGGCGCGATTCAGCGCTTCTATGTGAAGACATTGAAGGGCGCGCTGCGCGTGAAATGGCTGGTGCTGGGTGCGGCGACGCTGCTGCTGGTGTGGACTGTGATGCAGGTGTCCAGCATGGGCACATCGTTCATCCCTGAGGTGGACAGTCAGCAGATGAGCGCCACGCTCACCGTGCCGGATGATTATACCTTTGATGAGACCAATGAGCTGTCCAGCCAGGTGCTCGATAAACTGATGAATGTCGAGCATGTGGAAGCGGTCGGCGTATTCAACAACAACGGCGGCTCCGGTGGCATGATGGGCGGCATGATGGGCGGCGGATCCTCGAGCAGCGTCACGTTCTATATCACCGTGAGCGAGGATAAGACCATGCGCAACACCGAGATTGCGCGCCTGATGCAAAAGGAAGTGGCACCGCTCAATGTGGATATGGCCATCTCCACCAGCAATATGGACATCTCCATGATGTATGGCGACGGCATCCAGGTCAAGGTCACCGGCGCTGAGATCGATACGCTCCGCAAGGTCACCAATGATGTGGCCGCGATGATGGAGCAGGTGCCCGGCACGGCGGAGGTCTCAAACGGGCAGGAGAAGGTCGTGCCAGAGCTCAAGATCGTCGTAGATAAAGAGGCGGCGATTTCCGAAGGGCTCACCGTGGCGCAAATCTATCAGTTCCTGGCCGGCAAGTTGGCGGATGGCATGGAGGTGACCGAGGTCACCATGGAAAACAAGGACTATCCGGTGATCGCCATTGACGGCAAGAGCCTGAATTTGACCCGCCAGGATCTGAGCAATCTCACCATCGACGTGACCAAGGGCGACGAGACCAACAAGATCCGTTTGGGCGATGTGTGCGATTTCACTGAGGTGGATAGCCTGGCTTCCATCTCCCGCGAATCGCAGCGCAGGAAGCTGACCGCCAGCTGCACGATCGCGGATGGTCATAACATCGGCATCGTGGGCAGAGAGCTGCAAGAGAAGATCGATGCCTACCAGCTGCCGGATGGCTATGCCATCACCATGAGCGGCGAAAACGAGGCCATCAACAGCACGCTGGGCGACCTGATGTATATGGTGCTGATCGCAATTGGCCTGATCTACCTGATCATGGTGGCGCAGTTCCAGTCGTTCAGAAGCCCGTTCATCGTGATGTTTACCATCCCGCTGGCATTCACAGGCGGCCTGCTGGCGCTGCTCCTGATGAATATGGAGATCAGCATGGTGGCCATGCTCGGGTTCCTGATGCTGTCGGGCGTGATCGTGAACAACGGCATCGTGTTCGTTGACAGCATCAACCAGCTGCGCATCGAAAAGGGCATGAGCAAGCGCGATGCCATCATCGAAACCGGAACCGTGCGCCTCAGACCCATTTTGATGACCACGCTCACCACGGTGCTCGGCATGTCCACGATGGCCATGGCCAGCGGCATGGGCGCTGAGATGATGCAGCCGATGGCGGTGGTCGTGATCGGCGGATTGATCTATGCCACGCTGATGACACTGCTGGTGGTGCCGATTCTGTATGACCTGTTTGGCCAGAAGAAGATGAAGGATCGCACCAAGGAGATCGACAGGGGGATCGAAGGCGAGCTCACCCCCGAGGAGGAGAGCGCGATGGAACCCGTCACCAATGAGATGTCGATCCAAGAGATGCTGAATGAAATCAAGAAGCTGGATTGATGTGAATCATCTAAAAGAGAGGGCTGCGTTATGTAGCCCTCTTTTCATATGAACGCAATTTTGTGCATATGACCGCAATTTTTGGCCAGAAACGACATATGGAAGATTTGTCAATCGATGGGCGATATGAAATTTTGAGTGGACTATTTCCTGTTGTTTAGCTGGTTTTATCAGAAAATATCTCATCTTATTGCGAAAATATTCAATTGTATCATCGCATCATATATGCTATAATTATGGCAAATACAACACAATGGAGGATTATGCTATGATCAACATCCCGAGTGTAAAGTTGGGCATCGTTGCGGTGAGCCGCGACTGCTTCCCGATCGATCTGAGCCAGAGCCGCCGTGCGGACGTCGTCAAGGCCTGTCAGAAGCAGGGCTTTGAAATCGTTGAGATCAAGGCCACCGTGGAGAACGAATCGGATGCCATGCAGGCACTTCAAGAAATCCGCGATAACGAGGTCAACGCATTGGTGGTTTTCCTGGGCAACTTCGGCCCCGAAGGCCCCGAGACCATGTTGGCGCAGCAGTTTGGCGGCCCGGTGATGTTCATCGCGGCAGCAGAAGAGAACATTGGCGTGCTGTCCAGCCGTCGCGGCGATGCGCTGTGCGGCATGCTCAATGCCAGCTACAACCTGCAGCTGCGCGGCGTGAAGGCCTACATCCCCGAATATCCGGTGTGCGATGCAGAGCAGACCGCCGACGAAATCAAGCAGTTCATCCCGATCGCGCGCGCGCTGATCGGCGTGTCCAAGCTGAAGATCATCTCCTTCGGCCCGCGCCCGTATGACTTCCTGGCCTGCAACGCGCCCATCGCGCCGCTGTTCAAGCTGGGCATCAACGTGCAGGAGAACAGCGAACTGGATCTGTTCGCGGCGTTCAACGAGCACAAGGACGATGCGCGCATCGCCGAAGTGGTCGCCGACATGGAAAAGGAGCTGGGCGACGGCAACAACATGCCCGGCATTCTGCCCAAGCTGGCGCAGCTTGAGATCACCTTGCTCGACTGGATCGAGGCCAACAAGGGCGCTTCCGAATATGTGGCCCTCGCCAACAAGTGCTGGCCGGCGTTCCAGACGCAGTTCGGCTGCGTGCCCTGCTATGTCAACTCCCGCCTGACTGCCCGCGGCATCCCCGTTGGCTGCGAAGTGGACATCTATGGCGCGCTGAGCGAATACATCGGCCTGTGCCTGACCGAGGATGCGGTCACGCTGCTTGACATCAACAACTCCGTGCCGTTTGAGATGTATCAAAAGAGCATCGAAAAGCAGACAAAATATGACGCGCAGGAAGTGTTCATGGGCTTCCATTGCGGCAATACACCCATGTGCAAGCTGACCAAGGGCGAGATGAAATATCAGCTGATCATGCATCGCGGCCTAGAAGCCGGCAAGGAGCCGGACATCACCCGCGGCACGCTGGAAGGCGATATCATCCCGGGCGAGATCACGTTCTATCGCCTGCAGGGCAACAAGGATTCCGTGCTGAAGAGCTATGTGGCGCACGGTGAAGTGCTGCCGGTCGCGACTGAGTCGTTTGGCGGCATCGGCGTGTTCGCCATCCCGGAGATGGGCCGCTTCTATCGCCATGTGCTGGTGGAGGATGGCTATCCGCATCACGGCGCAGTGGCATTCGGTCATGTGGGCAAGGCGCTGTTCAGCGTGCTGAAGCTGCTGGGCGTTGAGACCGTTTCGTTCAACCAGCCCAAGGGCATGCTCTATAAGAGCGAGAATCCCTTCGCATAAGATCT
>JAJDGF010000057.1 GCA_030265545.1 Eubacteriales bacterium OttesenSCG-928-N13 | reverse complement strand
GCCGAGCGCATGGGCGCGATGGATGATATCAAGCTAAAGATCGGCATGTTTGGTGCGGAGGCCTCCACCGAGGAGATGCGCCGCGAGCTGGAACGCCGCTGGGGCGGCATCACGGTCACCGAGAACTATGGCCTGACAGAGGTCATGGGGCCGGGCGTATCGGGCGAATGCCTGTGCAAAAACGGCATGCACATCAATGAAGATATGTTCCTGTGCGAGATCATCGATCCGGACACAGGCAAGGCGCTGCCACATGGCGAGCAGGGCGAGATGGTAATCACCACCCTCAGCAAGTTCGCGATGCCCATGCTGCGCTACAGGACGCGGGACATCACCCGCCTGATCACCGAGAAATGCGATTGCGGGCGCACCTTGATGCGCATGGAAAAATGCAAGGGCAGAACGGACGATATGTTGATCATCCGCGGCGTGAATGTGTTCCCCAGCCAGATTGAATCGGTGCTGCTGGGCATTCAGGGCGTGGGTCCGGCGTATGAGATCTTCGTTTCGCGTGAAAATTATAAGGACCAGATCGAGGTCATGGTGGAGCTGTCCGATGAGCACATCAACATCGACAATTATCTGGAGACCGAGGCGCTCAGAAAGACGATCGTGAGCCAGCTGCGCTCGGTTTGTCAGCTGGATATTCTCGTGAAGCTGGCTTCACCCAATACGCTCAAACGGTTTGAGGGAAAGGCGCGGCGCGTAACGGACACGCGTCAGCTACTATAACGATATGAAGAGCAAGAACACAGCATTGCTGCTCGGGAATGAGGCCATCGCGCGCGGCGCGTGGGAGGCCGGGTGCCATTTGGTTTCGTCCTATCCGGGCACGCCATCCACCGAGATCACCGAGGTGTGCGCAGAATATCCTGAGATGCATACCGAATGGGCCACCAATGAGAAGGTCGCGCTGGAGGTGGCGGTGGGCGCCAGCTTCGGCGGTGCGCGTGCGATGAGCTGCATGAAGCACGTGGGGCTGAATGTGGCGGCCGATCCGCTGTTCACGGCAGCCTATACGGGCGTGAATGGTGGGCTGGTGGTCTGCGTGGCAGACGATCCGGGCATGCATTCCTCCCAGAACGAACAGGATTCGCGGTTCTATGCGCGCGCGGCGATGCTGCCGATGATGGAGCCGTCCGATAGCGCGGAGTGTCTCTCGTTCACCAAGGCGGCGTTTGAGCTGTCCGAACGGTTCGACGCGCCGGTGCTCATCCGCAGCACCACCCGCATCGCGCACGCGAGATCCCAGGTGACGCTTCAGGAGCGCGAGGAAGCGCCCATCCGTCCCTATGAGAAAAACCCCACCAAATACGTGATGATGCCCGCCATGGCGCGCGGTCGCCACCTGGTGGTGGAGCAGCGCACCAACGCGCTCAAGGAATACGTTGAGACCTGCCCGTTCAACAAGATTGAAATGCGGGACGATCTGAAGGTCGGCGTGATCTGCTCGGGCATCGCGTATCAGTATGTGCGCGAGGCGCTGCCCGAGGCTTCGATCCTGAAGCTGGGCATCGTGAACCCCATCCCGGAGAAGGCCATCCGCGCCTTCGCCGCGAAGGTCGATACGCTCTATGTGCTCGAGGAACTGGAGCCTGTGATTGAAGAACAGGTCAAGGCCATGGGCATTGATGCAATCGGAAAGCAGCTCACCGGGCATCAGGGCGAGCTGTCCGTGAACCGCATCAAAAAGATGTTTGACGAACCGATCCCCACCTATGCCGCGCCTGAATCGCTGCCCGGCCGCCCGCCCGTGATGTGCGCGGGCTGTCCGCACAGGGGGCCATTCTCGGTGCTGTCCAAGCGCAAGATGCATGTGATGGGCGACATCGGCTGCTATACGCTGGGCGCGCTGGCGCCGCTGACGGCGCTGGATGCATCGCTGTGCATGGGCGCTTCGGTCGGCATGGCGCAGGGCATTGGCCGCGCGCAGGGTGAACAGTTCGGGCGGGATACCGTGGCCGTGATCGGGGACAGCACGTTCCTGCATTCGGGCGTGACTTCGTTGATCAGCGCCGTGTATAACAAGGCGCCGATCACCTTGGTGATACTGGACAACCGCATCACCGGCATGACCGGGCACCAGCCCAACCCGGCGAGCGGCAAGGATATCCACGGGAACGACGTGCCCGCACTGGATCTGGCGGCGCTTTGCCGCGCGTGCGGCGTTGATCGCGTGGTGACGGTGGACGCATTCGATCTGGACGGCTTTGATAAGGCCGTCACCCAGGAGACCGCTGTCAACGAACCCTCCGTGATCATCGCGCGCCAACCGTGCGCGTTGCTGGATAAAAAGAGCAAGAAGCCCGCGCTTCAAATTGATCAGACCAAATGCAGAAAATGCATGGCCTGTATGAAGATGGGCTGCCCCGCGATCGAAAAGCGGGATAACGGCGTGGTCATCAATGAGAGCCAGTGCGTGGGCTGTGGTCTGTGCATCCAAACCTGTAAGTTCGGCGCAATCGGAAAGGCAGGTGAGCGCGGATGAACTTGAACCTTGTGATCGTCGGAGTCGGTGGGCAGGGAACGCTGCTCGCCAGCCGTCTGTTGGGCGCGCTTGCGCAGGAGATTGGGCTGAATGTCAAGGTGTCCGAGGTGCACGGCATGTCGCAGCGCGGCGGCAGCGTGATCACCTATGTCCGCATGGGGGAGCAGGTGCTTTCCCCGATCGTGGATGAGGGCGGCGCGGATTATGTGATCGCCTTTGAGCAGCTGGAGGCGCTTCGGGCGCTGCCCTATTTGAAGCAGGGCGGCACCTTGATCACCAACACAGGCTGCATTTCGCCCATGCCGGTGATCATCGGCGCGGCCGAATACCCGGGTGGCATCATCGAGAAGCTGTCCGATCAGTGCAATCTGATTGCGCTGGATGCAAGTATGCTCGCGCAGGAAGCGGGCGAATCGCGCGCCGTCAATTTGGTGTTGATGGGCGTGCTTGCCAATGAACTGAAACTGGACGAACAGATATGGATCAACGCCATTCACCAGTGTGTGCCCGAACGATTTATCAGCTCCAACCTCAAAGCATTTGAGGCCGGAGTGAAATACCGTTTGGGTTGATGAGGTTGGAGTAAAGCAGCCGGCCGCCTCTTTGTACACACGCATGGAATGAATGGAGGAACCTAACGATGAAACAGGCGATCAATCGCATCTGGAACCCGGAAATGGAATGTATGGACATCGACGTGCGCCGCGAGATGCAATCGCAGAAGCTGCGCGAGACCGTGAAGCGCGTCTATGACAATGTCGAGATGTATCGTAGCCGCATGATTGACGCGGGCATCACCCCGGACGACATCAAGACCGTGGATGACCTGTCCAAGCTGCCCTTCACCGACAAGCCCGACCTGCGCGACCAGTTCCCCTACGGACTGTTCGCCTCCCCGCGCAAGGACATCGTGCGCATCCAGGGCTCCAGCGGCACCACCGGCATGCCGATCGTGTCCGGCTATACCCAGCAGGACATCGACGATTGGACGGAGATGGTGACCCGCTCCGTGGCGGCGGCGGGCGGCAGCGATGAGGACATCGTGCAGGTCACCTACGGCTACGGCCTGTTCACGGGCGGCTTGGGTCTGCATCAGGGCGCGTCCAACGTTGGTGCAATGGTGGTTCCCATGTCGAGCGGCAACACCGTGCGCCAGATCAACATGATGAAGGGTCTGGGCGTGACCATGATCGGCTGCACCCCTTCCTATGCGCTGCATATCGGCGAGACCATCCGTGAGATGGGGCTGGATATCAAAGATTTCAAGCTCAAGGCGGGCATCTTTGGTGCCGAGCCTTGGAGCGATAACATTCGCAATCGCATCGAGGATCTGCTGCAAATCGACGCGCTGGACATCTATGGCCTGACCGAGATCTGCGGCCCGGGCGTGTCGTTCGAGTGCCTTGAGAAGGTCGGCATGCATGTCAACGAGGACTTCGTGATCCCCGAGATCATCGATCCGGACACGCTTCAACCGCTCCCGTATGGCGAGCTGGGTGAATTGGTGTTCAGCACAATCGGCAAGCAGGGCATGCCCATGCTGCGCTATCGCACGCATGATCTGTGCCGCCTACATCCCGAGAAGTGCGCGTGTGGCCGCACCACGGTGCGCATGGAGCGCATCATCGGCAGAACGGACGATATGCTGATCATCCGCGGCGTGAATGTGTTCCCGAGCCAGGTGGAAACCGTGTTGACCAACATCCGTGGCGTCTCGCCCCACTTCCTGATGGTGGTGGATCGTGAGGGCTCGACCGATCGGCTCGAAATCCAGGTGGAGGTCACCGAGGAAATGATGGGCGATACCATCTCCGCGATGCAGGTTCTGCAAAAGGAGATCGGCGAGAAGGTCAAGTCCACCCTGGGCGTGGCCGCCCGGATCAAGCTGGTGGACCCGAAGACCATCCCGCGCTTCGAGGGCAAGGCGCGCCGCGTGACGGACAACCGCATACTATAAAAGCGCGCGCTGCGTCATATCATTGAATTGAACTGCGTGAACGACCACAACGTGAGATGGGAGGATATCGCAATGTATGTAAAGCAGATTTCGGTATTTCTGGAGAACCACAAGGGCACACTGGCCAAGATCACCCAGCTGCTCGGCGAAAATGGCATCGATCTGATCGCACTGAGCATCGCGGATACCGAGCAATACGGCATTTTGCGCTGCATCGTGCCGAATGCGCAGAAGGCCACCCAGGTGCTGCGCGATGCGGGCTATAGCGTGCGCGAAACGCAGGTGCTCGCCGTGTGCGTGGAGGACGAGCCGGGTGGACTGGGGAACATCCTGAACGCACTGATGGCGGCGGATATTTCGGTGGAATACCTGTATTCGTTCGTTCGATCCACCGGCAAATATGCGATGGTGATCTTCCACCTGGATAACATCGCGGCGGGCGAGAGCGTGCTGCGCGAAAAGGGCGTCAAGCTGCTCGATCTGGAGCAGATCAGACAGCTATGAGTGATATTCAGCTGCGACCAACGGCGCTGCTGATTGAGGAGGCGGTGCTGGGCGACAATGTGTTGTCCTTGCGCCGCCGCCTTCAACATAAGGCGCGCATGATGGCGGTTGTGAAGGCCAATGCCTATGGACATGGACTGGTGCAGACGGCGCGGGTTGTGCTGTCTTGCGGCGCGGATGCGCTGGGCGTGGCCACCTGCGAGGAAGGCATCGCCCTCAGAGAAGCGCGCATCCAGGCGCCCATTTTGGTGATGGGCGGGCTGTGCGAGCAGGAGGCCGAGGCATGCGTTTTGCATCAGCTGTCCATGGCGCTGTATGATATTGGTATACTGCAAGCCATGCAGCGCGTGGCGGCCAAGCTGGACACCGTGGCGCATGCGCATCTGAAGATCGATACGGGCATGGCGAGGCTTGGTGTGCGGGGAGAAAATGAGCTGGAGCAGATGCTATCTGCGATGAAGGACTGCCCGAATGTGAAGATGGAGGGCATCTTCACCCACTTCGCCGCGGCATATGACGACCCGGAATATACGCGCGAGCAGAACGCGAAATTCTTGCAGGCGATCGCACGTGTGCGGGCGGAGGGATATCGTCCCACGGCACACGCAGCGGCCAGTGAGGCCATGCTGATGGATGAGACGCTCTGGCATGGCATGGTGCGTCCGGGCATCGCGATGTATGGTGCATCGGTGCGCCATCTGTGTCCTGATCTTGTGCCGGCGCAGAAATTGGTGACCAAACCGGTGCGCATTGAGCAAATCTCGGCGGGCGATACGGTCGGCTACGGCAGGGAGTTCACCGCCCAGCGGGAGACGTTGGTGATGACGCTGCCGATCGGCTATGGCGATGGCTATCCGCGGCTGCTGGGCAACCGTGCTGCGGTGCTGGTCAAGGGGCAGCGCGCGCCGGTGATCGGGCGGGTTTGCATGGATATGATGATGGTGGATGTGACGGACATCCCGGGCGTGACGCGCGCGGACGAGGTGGTTCTGCTGGGCAAACAGGGGGATGCGCGGATCACGCCGGACGAGCTGGCGATGCTGGCCGGCACCATCCCGTATGAGATCATGCTGGGCTTCACGGCGCGCGTGCCGATGGTATATGTGTGATGAACAAGGCGGATTTGCGGCGCGAGATGCGGGCGCGGCGGGATGCGATCACGGCAAAGGATCGCGAGATTCTTTCCATGCAGCTGCGCGAGCGCATCTTCGCGATGGAGGAATACCAGGGTGCATGCCGCCTGATGTGCTATGCGGCGATTGGCAGTGAGCCGGATCTGTCGCAGGTGATTGAGCGGGCGCTGATGGATGGCAAAAGCCTGTATCTGCCGCGCACCGAGCAGCATCATGTGATGCGTGCGGTGAGATTTCATGAGGGAGAGCGGCTCGCCTTGGGCAAAATGAATGTGCCCGAGCCGCAGGGAGACGAGACCATCGATCCACGGGAGATCGATTTGATTCTGGTGCCGGGCGTGGCATTTGATCGCGCGGGCAACCGCATGGGCTATGGGGCTGGATACTATGACCGCTTTTTGGTGAATGGTTCGGGGCTGAAGCTGGGCGTGTGCTTCGAGCAGCAGCTGCTGGACGCGCTGCCCACAGATGAAAATGACATTCAAATGGACGCGCTGGTGACCGAGCGCGCTCAATACAATATAGGAGGACACACATGAAGCAAGCATTGAAGTTTGCCGGATCGCTGCTCATCAACCAATTGACCATGATGGTGATTGCAATGGTGTTTTTGACGCAGACGTTGGGCAACGATTGGCTGTTCTACATCCTGACGGTCGTGTTTTTGGCCGGGAGTGCATACATGCTTTATCTGTCCGGCTGCCAACGGGGAGAGCGTGCCGCCACACTGAGCGCCTCCATTGAGCATCAGCGCAGTGAGGGCAGGGCCATCAGCGCCATCGATGAGAGCCAGCAGTTTCAGATGAAGACCGCGATTTATGGCTACATCTTTGGTGTGCTGCCCGCGCTCTTGCTGGCGGTCGTCACCTTCCTGACGCGCGACATGTTCATCATGGAGGGCGGCACGGACAACTGGCTGGGCGTCATCACGCGCATCGTGTTTTCGCCCTATTTGCCGCTGACCGTGATCTTCCAGGCGAATCGCGCGATGCTGTATGCGATGTACATCCCGTGCGCGCTGATCGTTCCGCTGGCGATGCCGATCGGCTACATGCAGGGCCCGCGTCTGCGCCAAAAGAAGCTGGTCATGATCGAGCACGGCAAAAAGCGCAAGATGCGCAATCTGAAGGTGAACAAAAGGCGAAACAATGGCCCGAAGCCTCCGAAGATGGAGGTTTGAGTCCAATTTGCCATGGGGGCAAGGGCAGATCGTCCCTGCCTCATATTGGTGTTGACCGAATAATGCCGTTGTGTTATACTTATTTCGTATGGAATAAGGCGGTGTATGGTTTGCGGATTGTGGGCGGAGAGGCGCGCGGGCGCAAGCTGATCACCCCGGATGGGCTGGACACACGGCCGACCGCTGACCGCGTGCGCGAGTCGATATTTAATATCTTGCGCATGCATGTGCCGGATGCGCGCGTACTGGATCTGTTCGCGGGTTCGGGCGCGATGTCGCTGGAGGCGCTCAGCAGGGGCGCTCAGCATGCCGTGTTGGTGGAGCACGCGAGAAGGACCGCGGATGTCATTGCGCGCAACATCGAAACGATGCGCATGCAGGATCGCACCCAACTGATCCAAGCCGACTATCTTGCATCCATGGATCGCATTCGTGGGTCGTTTGATCTGGTGTTTCTGGATCCGCCCTATCGCATGCAGGATGCCTATGCCAAGGCAGCGTTGGCGCTCATGGAGCGCGCACTGCTGGCAGAGGATGCGGTGCTGGTGATGGAGCATGGCGCAAAGATGCCGCTTCAGCTGCCCGATGCATTTGAAATCTACGACGAGCGTCGCTACGGCGAATGCGCCGTTGCGTTTGTGAGGATCGTAAGCAATGAAAGCGATTTATCCGGGCAGCTTTGATCCGCTGACCGTGGGACATATGGAGGTCATCAAACGGGCCTCGCAATTGTTTGATCATGTGTATGTGATGGTGCTGATCAATCCGGACAAGCACCCGCTGTTCCGCGCGGAGCAGCGCGTGGATATGATTGAGCGCTGCATCAAAGGTCTCCCCAACGTGAGCGCGAGGAGTTCTGAGGACACCTTGTTTGAGGCCACTCAATCGCTGGGCGCGGACGTGATATTGCGTGGGCTTCGCAGCGAAGCCGATTACCTGAAGGAGAAATCCGTCACCGATGCCTTCCTAAAACTGTGGGGCATTGAGACGCTATTTTTGCAGTGTGACCCGGAAATGGGGTATGTCAGCTCGTCGCTCGTGCGGGAGCTGCTCCGGTTCCATGCCCCGGTTGACCGATTGGTACCGCCCGAAATATTGAAATGTGTATTGGCTGAAAGGAGTAATTGATATGGATCGCGATCAAGATTTGTTCTTTGAAGAGGAGCGCAATGCGCCCGCACAGGAGCCCGCATCCAATCAACTGAATGATGGGGCGGATCAGGCGCCCTATGTCAAGGATGATGACCATACCTATTTGATGAAGCTGCTGGATTATCTGCAGGATGCAGTGCAATACGGCAGCGTGGTGCCGCTCACCGGCAAAAAGCTGGTGGATGCAGACATGTGCATGGATATCATCAAGGACATCCGCGGCAATCTGCCGCTGGCAATTCAGTACGCCGATCAGGTGATGCGCGATCGTGAAAGGATCTTGAGCAACGCCGAGATCAGCGCGCAGAACAAGCTGGACAGTGCCAATGCGCGCGCAAACAACGCGCTGGACGATGCCGCGAACCGTGGCGATCAGGTCATCAAGGAAGCCGAGAGCCGCGCAGACAAGATCATCAAGGATGCCGAGATCCGCGCGCGTGCCATGGTGGATCAAAACCAGATCAAGATCGCCGCGCAGAACGAAGCGCGCCAGATCGTGAATGCAGCGCGTGCAGAGGCGAATGATCGCCACTTGCAGGCCAGCGCCTATGCCGAGGACATGCATATCAATACCGAGAAGGCGCTGCAACAGGCGATGGACATGGTGCGCCAGCATCGTCAGCAGATGGGTTCTGATCAACAGAGATAGCATTCCTGCCCTCGTCGAACGAAAAGACGCCGAGCACATGTATAATTTGTGCTCGGCGGTTTGCTTTTGGCAGACTTGTGAATCTCGGTATAATTCTCCGGGGGGTCAAGCCCTCTAAGACCCAGATTTTCTATGGATTCGCTTGAGGTGTGGTCTTTGGCACCACGCCAGAGAAGCGGGTTTGATTCGAATCGGAGGTGAGCGAGAGCGTACCGCTGTGCGATTTCATGATGTTGCTCACGATCGCAAGGCCGGTGCCGCGCCCCTCGCCCTTGGTGGAGAACCCCAATTGGAAGATGCGATCCCGGATGGTTGTGGGCACCTCGGGGCCGTTGTTCTGCACCTCGAAGGTGTAATCGTGGATGGTTTCGCCCAGTAGGATGGTGAGTTTGGAATCGGGCTGATCCTTCAGTGCGTCCAAGCCGTTGTCGATCAGATTGGACAGCACGCGACACAGCTCCCAATCGGGCACGGGCATGTTATCCCATGCCGAATCCACCGTCAGTGTGGCAGAAACCCCGCGATCCTCGCATTCGGCCAGCTTGCTCGCCAACAGCGCATTCACCGCCGGGATGGCGGTCTTCAGGCTGCGGCTCACCTTTTGAATGTCCTGATAGACCTTTTCTATATAGCCCTGTGCATCGTCATAATCCTGCATCTCCATCAGGCTATAGACCACCTGCAGATGGTTCATGAAATCATGGCGCTGCGCGCGCAGGGCGCCGTTCAGCTCGGTCAGCTTGTCCATGGCCTCCTGCAGCATGTGAGAGGCGTCCCCAATGCGGCGCGCACTGAAGGCATCGCGGATGTCCAGCACCGCGCCCCAGATCACCACCAGCGCCATGGAGCTGAGCGCCGCCTGCTCCACCACGCCTGTGAATATGTCATCACCCCGAAAGATGGACAGCAACGCCACCAGCAGCGCCGCCAGAATCTGCAGGCTGTTGATGAAGATGGCATAGCCGGACACCTTGCGCATGTTGAGCCGCTCGTAATTCAGTCTGGGCATGGGTTTCTCCTTATCGGTATGCTCCCATGCGATTATAGCACTTGTGCCAAATCCAATGCAAGCATAATCCGGTAATAACAATTGGGGCATGGATGGGTGGTATAATAATGCATAGTTAGGGGGGGATGGGGCATGAAGAAGATGAAACTGAACCAACAGGCACGCATCGCGATGATGACGGCCGTGCTATGCGTCACATCGCAATGGGTGATCCCGACTGGTGGCATTCCGTTTACGCTGCAAACCTTCTTCGTTCCGCTGAGCGGGGCGCTGCTGGGGCCGCTGGGCGGCGCGATCGCGGTGCTGGTGTATCTGCTGATCGGCGCGGTGGGCGTGCCGGTGTTCTCGAACGCGCAGGCCGGGTTTGGTGTCATGTTGGGCGCGACGGGCGGGTTTCTGTGGTCGTTCCCGATCATGGCGCTGCTGTGCTCCTTGCGCAGCGGGGCGAAGATCTGGCAGCAGTTGCTCTGTGCGCTGGCCGGGATTTTGGTGATCTATGCCGCGGGCACGGTGCAGTACATGGTTTTGTCGGGTCGCACGCTGCTGGAGGCGTTGATGGCGACGGTGGTACCGTTTATCCTGAAGGATGTCGTATGCGTGACGCTGGGCGTGACGCTCGGTCGGACGATCAAAAGGAGGTTGGGATCTCATGTTGGAATCGCTTAAGCAGTTGGTATTTGAGGCCAATATGCAGCTGCCCGAATATGGATTGGTGACGTTCACCTGGGGCAATGTGAGCGGGATCGATCGCGAGAAGGGGCTGATCGTGATCAAGCCCAGCGGCGTGGCGTATGAGACCATGCGCGCGGATCAGATGGTGGTCGTGGACATGCAGGGCAATGTGGTGGAGGGCGAGCTGAACCCCTCCAGCGACACGCCCACCCATGTGGAACTGTACAATCGTTTCCCGGCGCTGGGCGGCATCGTGCACACGCATTCTACCCACGCGACCAGCTTTGCGCAGGCGGAGCTGGAGGTGCCCTGCTATGGCACCACGCATGCCGATTATTTCTATGGCAGCGTGCCGCTGACCCGGATGCTCACGCCCGAGGAGATCGATCAGGACTATGAGCTGAATACCGGCTGCGTGATTGCGGACACGTTCGAGCAGGGCAAACTTGACCCGATGGCCACGCCCGCCGTGATCGTCAGGAAGCACGGGCCGTTCACCTGGGGCAGCAGCCCGATGAAGGCGGTGGAGAACGCCGCCGTGCTGGATGTGGTTTGCCAGATGGCGATGATGACGATGGGCTTGAACCGTGATGTACCGCCCGCGCCCGCATCGGTTGTGGACAAGCACTATTTCCGCAAGCATGGCGCGAACGCGTATTATGGACAGAAGGCTTGATCGGGCAATGATCGCGGATCTGCACGTGCACACCACCCATTCGGACGGCACGATGACGCCCGCCGAGCTGGCGCAGCGCGCGCATGAGCGGGGCGTTGGGCTGCTGGCGGTGGCCGATCACGATGTCATCTCCGGCAGCGAGGAGCTGCGCGCGCATTGCGTGGCGCTGGGCATCGGGTATGTGCCCGCGGTGGAGCTGGACTGCATGGGGCCGGATCGGTTCTATCATGTGCTGGCGTATGGCGTGGACATGAGCGATCCGGATTTTCGGCGCAATGTGGTAGCCAACAGAGCAGTATTGGATGGCATGAGCGAGCTGCTGGTTCAGCGCATGATGTCCGAGTATCCCAAGTTGTCCATGGCCGATTACGAGGCGTTTGTGCGCGATCCGCGCGTGGGTGGCTGGAAGGGGATTGAGTATCTTTGGCGCAGGGGCGTGGTGCCCAGCATGCGCGCTGCCATGCGGCTGTATGATGCATATGGCGTGAGCTATGAGCAGGCAGGGTTCCCCGCGATGCAGGAATGGATCGATTGGATCCATAGAGCGGGCGGCCGCGCGGTACTGGCGCACCCGGGTGAGATGATCGATTCGAGCGATATGGATGCGTTCATGGCGCGGCTGATCCAGCTGGTGGATCTGGGGCTGGACGGGATCGAATGCCATTATCCGAAGCACACGGCGCTCGTGCAGCAGCGTTGCATGCAGCTGTGCGAGGAGCGCTCGCTGATGATCACCTGCGGCTCCGATTGCCATGGCACGTTTGGCAATGCGGACGTGGGAGAGCTGCCTGTCTCAATCGATAGGTTGCAATTGAACGGACTCA